>NZ_BAAALD010000047.1:0-60369 GCF_039528095.1 Kitasatospora arboriphila | reverse complement strand
CCGCCCTGCCCGCGCTCGCCGCCGTCCCCGCCGACCTCGCCACCCGGCGGCTGCGCGACGCGGCCCGCCGGCACTTCGCCTCCGCACCGACGTTGGCCGAGTACCGGGCCCGGATGCGGCCGCTGCTGCCGGTCGCGGCCGTCGTCCAGCTCGCCGTCGCGGGTACGGCCGCCGCCGTGCTGCCCCTCGCCGCGGACGTGCCGGCCGCCGCCGGGCCGGTGCAGGCCCTGCTGGGCGTCCTGCTGCTGCTCGCCGCCCGCCCCGGGTCCTCCCCCCGCCGTGCTCCCCCGGGCCGCGGCCGTGCCGCCCGCCCCGGGGCCGGTGCAGGCGCTGCTGGCCGCCCTGCTGCTGCTCGCCGCGGTGCTGCTGCGCAGCGGCCGGACGGCGGTGGCGGTGGCCGCCCCGGCCGCGGTCGGCGTCGTGCTGGCGCTGCTCGCGGCCGCCGGGCCGGTGCCGCCGCCGGTGGTGTGCGCCGCGGCGACGGCGCTGCTGGCGCCGTACACCTGGCTGGTCCTCGCCGATCCGCGGACCGGCTGCACGGAGTCCTCGGGCGGCCCGCCGGAGGACTGACGGGCCGCCACCCACGCAATCCGTACGCATTCCGTAGTCCGCCCGGCCCCGCGGCCGGGCCTCGTGGAAGGACACCCCCGATGAGGGTGCTGCTGCTGGGCGCCGACGGCTTCATCGGCCGCCGGGTCGCCGACCGCCTGCTCACCGAGCCCGACCTGCAGGTCACCGTGCTCGGCCGGCGGGACTCGGCCGACATCCGGTTCGACCTGACCGCGGGCAGCCCGGGTGCGCTGTCCCGGTTCCTGGACGCGGTCGCCCCGCAGGTGGTGATCAACTGCGCGGGCGCCACCTACGGCAGCTCGCGGACGCTGATCCGCTCCAACACCCTGGCGGTGGCCACCGTCTGCGAGGCGATCCGGCGCAGCCGCGAGCCCGCCCGGCTGGTGCACATCGGCTCGGCCGCCGAGTACGGGCCCATGCAGCCGGGCGCGCCGATCGGCGAGGGCACCGAGCCCCGGCCGGTCGGGCCGTACGGGGTGTCCAAGCTGGCCGGCACCGAGCTGGTGCTGGCCTCCGGGCTGGACGCCGCGGTGCTGCGGGTCTTCGACGTGGTGGGCCCGGGCGCGCCGCCGGCCTCGCTGTTCGGACGGCTGGCGGACGGCCTGCGGCGGGCGCTCGTCCACGACGAGCTGCAGGTGCGGATGCCGGACCTGTCCGGATACCGGGATTTCGTCGACGTCCGGGACGTCGCGCGGGCCGTCCAGGCGGCCGCGGTCTCGGCGGCCACCGGGGTGATCAACATCGGCAGCGGGCACGCGGTGCGGGCCCGGGACGCGGCGCACCTGCTCGTCCGGGCCTCGGGTTTCGAGGGGATCGTGGCCGAGGACGGCCGGCCGGCGCTGGTGCCGAGCCAGGGCGGGGAGCACCACCGGGTGGGCGAGCCGCGGCCGCTGCCGGAGCCGGTGCCGTGGCGCCAGGCGGACGTCCGGACGGCGCGCGACCGTCTCGGATGGCGGACGCAGGTGCCGCTGGAGGAGTCCCTGGGCGACGTCTGGCTGGAAACCGCCTGCCGGGTCTGAACCGTCCGGAGGCTACCGGATGCCGTGTGACCAGCGGCATCGCGGGAGAACGGGGCAGTCTCGGCATCCGGTGTCGGCCATCTCACATGACGGACCTGCTGTCTCGGAATAGCAGTGGCACGTGACACTGTTGGCACAGCAAAGCCTTATGAACTGACGACCATCGGAGTCCCCGTGTCGCTGCCACCCCTGGTCGAGCCGGCCGCCGAGCTCACCGTCGACGAGGTCCGCCGGTACTCCCGCCACCTGATCATCCCCGACGTGGGCATGGACGGGCAGAAGCGGCTGAAGAACGCCAAGGTGCTCTGCGTCGGCGCGGGCGGCCTCGGTTCGCCCGCCCTGATGTACCTGGCCGCGGCGGGTGTCGGCACCCTCGGCATCGTCGAGTTCGACACGGTGGACGAGTCGAACCTGCAGCGCCAGATCATCCACGGCCAGTCCGACGTGGGCCGCTCCAAGGCCGAGTCCGCCCGTGACTCGGTCAAGGAGATCAACCCCTACGTCGACGTGATCCTGCACGAGGACCGGCTCGACAACTCCAACGTCATGGAGATCTTCTCCGGCTACGACCTGATCGTGGACGGCACCGACAACTTCGCCACCCGCTACCTGGTGAACGACGCCGCGGTGCTGCTCGGCAAGCCGTACGTCTGGGGCTCGATCTACCGCTTCGACGGCCAGGCCAGCGTGTTCTGGGCCGAGCACGGCCCCTGCTACCGCTGCCTCTACCCGGAGGCCCCGCCGCCGGGCATGGTCCCCTCCTGCGCCGAGGGCGGCGTGCTGGGCGTGCTCTGCGCCTCGATCGGCTCGATCCAGGTCACCGAGGCCATCAAGCTGCTCGCCGGTGTCGGCGAGCCGCTGGTCGGCCGGCTGATGATCTACGACGCCCTGGAGATGCAGTACCGCTCGGTGAAGGTCCGCAAGGACCCGAACTGCGCACTCTGCGGCGACGACCCGACCGTCACCGAGCTGATCGACTACGAGGCCTTCTGCGGCGTCGTGTCGGAGGAGGCCCAGGCGGCGGCCGCGGGCTCCACCATCACCTCCAAGCAGCTCAAGGAGTGGCTGGACGACGAGGAGAACATCTTCCTGGTCGACGTCCGCGAGCCCAACGAGTACGAGATCGTCAACATCCCCGGCGCGACGCTGATCCCCAAGGGCGAGTTCCTGATGGGCACCGCGCTGGAGCGGATGCCGCAGGACAAGAAGATCGTGCTGCACTGCAAGACGGGCGTCCGCTCGGCCGAGGTGCTGGCCGTCCTCAAGTCGGCGGGCTTCTCCGACGCCGTCCACCTGGGCGGCGGCGTGATCGGCTGGGTCAACCAGATCGAGCCCGAGAAGCCGGTCTACTAGTCCGGACCGACGGAAGGGCCCGCCCGGCAGCACGCCGGGCGGGCCCTTCCGCACGTCGGGGGCCGTTACAGCGCGCCCCTGCGCTGCAGCACGTTGTACGAGATCCAGCCCGGCAGCACCGGCAGCCAGAAGGTCAGCAGGCGGTACAGGAAGACCGCGGGGGTGGCGGCCGACGGCGGCACGTTGCCGACCGTCAGCGCACCGATCAGGGCGATCTCGACCGGGCCGATGCCGCCCGGGGTGGGGATCGCCGATCCGGCCGCGTTCGCGGTCAGGAAGACCACGGCGACCGCCGAGTAGCTCATCTCACCGCCGAAGGCCCGTACCGAGGCGTACAGGCAGGCGGTGAACGACAGGGTCAGCAGCAGGATGCCGCCGAAGCCGGTGATCAGCTTGGACGGCGTCTGCATCAGGTCGAGCATCCGCGGCACCACGCCGAAGAACAGCGAGCGGACCCGGGTCACCACGAAGCGGCGCAGCGGCGCCACGGCCGCCACCACCAGGGCGAGCACCGCCGCCGACAGCACGCCGATGATCACCGCCCGGGAGGCGCCGAGGTCGCCGTTCTTCTGCGTCCCGGTGATCAGGCCGAAGCTGAACAGCAGCAGCAGGTGCCCGCCGAGGCCGGCCAGCTGGGAGGCGCCGACGCTGGCGACCGCCTGCCCGGAGCGGATCCCGGCCTTCTGCAGGTAACGGGTGTTGAGCGCGATGCCGCCGATGGCGGCGGGCGCGACCAGCTTCACGAAGGAGCCGGCGAGCTGGGCGGCGACCGTCCGCCCGAAGGGCAGCCGCTCCGGGACGAAGCCGGTGAGGCTCATCGCCGCGGCGCCGTAGGTCGCGGCGGCGGCGGCCAGCGCGAGGGCGGCCCAGCCCCAGTCCATCTGGGAGAGCTTGAGCTGGCCCGGCTGGATCGTGGTCAGCGCCAGGTAGGCGGCGAAGGTCAGCGCGATGACCATGATCAGGGTCTTCGGCTTGAGCCGTTCCAGCCTGGCCGGGGCGAGCGGGGCCTCCGGGGCGATCTGCAGGATCTGCCGGCGGATCCGGCTGAGCAGGTCCTCGCCGGCCGCCGCGATGTCCTCCTCGGCCTGCTCCTGGGTGCGCTCGCCGGCGGCCACCTGCTCCAGGGCGAGCGCCTGCGCGGCGGCCTTGCGCTCCTTGGTCATCCGCTGCAGGTCGATCCGGGTCGAGCGGCTCAGTCCGACCGGCTGCAGCAGCGGCAGCGCGGAGGCGACCCGGTCCGCGCCGAGCACCCGGTTGGCGACGTCCACCGAGCGCTCCGGGCCGACCCGCAGCGCGAAGGTGGTGAGCAGCTGGGCGATGTCGATCCGCAGCGTCAGGTCGCCGGCCGCGATGTCGCCGCCGGAGAGGTTCACCAGGCAGCCGGTCTTCTCGTCGACGACCAGCAGGGACTCGCCGGTGAGGCGGCGGTGCGCGATCCGGCGCTCGTGGAGCGCGGCGACGGACTCCCAGAGCGAGGCCATCAGGTCGTCGGTGATCTCGTCGTCGGCGAGCTCGTCGAGGGTGCGGCCGGCCACGTTCTCGTAGACCAGGATCGCGGCGTCCGGGCCGAGCTCGGAGGTGGCGACCAGCTGCGGGGCACGGGCGCCCGAGGCGGCCGCCGCGTAGGCGATCAGCGCCTCCTGCTCCAGCGCCTGGCGCAGCGACTGCGGGCTGCGGCGCACCGCCACCGAACGCAGCCTTATCCGCCGCCACGCCCGGTAGAAGAAGCCGGAGGCCTGCTGCTCGCGGTCGATGATGTGGACGTCCAGCAGCGCGCCCTCGTACTGGGTGACCAGGTAGCGGCGGGTCTCGCCCGGGGCGTCGGGGGCGCGGTGCGCGCCGGACGGGGTGAAGCCGACCTTCCGCAGGCCGATCATCAGGTGCTTGCCGGTGGGCCGGATGTTCGGCGAACCGATCGCGTACAGCGTGCCGTACGCCACCGACCAGCCGATGAGCACGGTGAGCAGCAGCGACAGCGGGGTGGTGTAGCCGCTGATCAGCTCGGTGGCGCCGCTGAGGACGACCACCACCCACAGCGCCACCCGCCAGCGCGGCCGGCTCGACATGCCGACGGCCGTCATGTAGGCGATCACCGGCGCCAGGTAGCCGTGCACCGGGTCGGTGAGCGTCTCGGTGCCGCCGGGCGGCACCTGGGTCAGGGCGTCCCGGATCGCCTGCGGCGCGCCCGCCGCGACCCACCAGTCGATGCCCAGCGAGACGCCGTAGGCCAGCACCGAGGCGAGCACGCCGTCGGCGACCCGCAGGCCGTCCCGCTTGATCAGCCGCTCGACCGCGAAGGCCAGCGGCACCGCGAGCACCGCCACGCTGGAGCCCAGCGCCGCGACGGTCGACAGCATGCCGGGCACCTTGTCGGCGTTGGACGAGATGTCCGTCTCGATGCCGGTGGTGGTCGACACGGCGACCTGGGCGAGCACGAAGACCGCGATGATGCCGAGCACGCCGGCCATGAAGCGCAGCAGGTCGGACGGGCGGTGGGCGCGGGCGGCGAGCAGCGGCTCGTCGACGGCCAGGTGTTCGCCGGTCGGCTCCTCGGACGCGGTCGTCCCACCCCCCGTCCCGTGGCCGTCCTGCGCGTCGTCGTGCCCGTCCTTGCCCGGCGCCTGCCGCTGCGGCGAGACTGTCGGCGGTTCGGGTTCGGGCCCCGCAGACCGGTCGGTGGCGGACTCGTCGGAGCCCTTGTCCACGTTCACGTCTGCCGTCCCGGTCATCTGGTCTCGTCCTCGTATCCCCACGCACTGCCCCGAAGATGCTGCCATGCCGCGGCTCCTCGCGTGGGACAGGGGCCCGATCGGGCGCGGCGGATCGCCCGCAGGGGGCCCAGGAATCGACCGGATGGGGAGAAATGCCGCAGCAGTACGACACCACCTCCGACGACGGTGCGCTGCCGCCGTTCGCCGAGGCCGTGCTCGACCTCACCGAGCGCATCCCGCCCGGCCGGGTCATGACGTACGGGGACGTCGCCGAGTACCTCGGCCAGGGCGGCCCGCGCCAGGTGGGCCGGGTCATGTCACTGTACGGCGGCGGAGTGCCCTGGTGGCGGGTGATCCGGGCGGACGGCCGGCCGCTGCCCGGCCACGAGCACCGCGCCCTGCCCGAGTACCGGGCCGAGGGCACCCCGCTGCGCGAGGTCGGCGGCGAACCCCGGGTCGACCTGCGGCGTGCCCGCTGGGACGGCGGCTGACCCGCGCCGCCGGATCCGCCGAACCGGGTGCGCGGGCGGGGCATGTCGGTGCAGGATCGTAGGCTCGGTGGGGCCGCCCCCGTCCCCGACACCCCCCGCCGGCCCGACACCCGCACGGCCGCCGGCAGGACCGCCCGTCCGACCGGCCGCAGAACCGAAGCTCCGCCGCACGACCGCCTGGACCGCAGTGACCTCCCCTTTCCGCCTGGTGCGCAGCCCGCTCGCACAGCCCGCCCCGCCCGCCCTGGACGAGTTCCAGCGGGCGGTGGCCGAGCATGCCGGCGGGCCGCTGCTGGTCCTCGCCGGACCGGGCACCGGCAAGACCACCACCCTGGTCGAGGCGGTCGCCCGGCGGATCGCCGCCGGCACCGACCCCGACCGCATCCTCGTCCTCACCTTCAGCCGCAAGGCGGCCATGGAGCTCCGCGACCGGATGACCGCCCGGATCGGCGCCGCCGGAGCCGCCCCGCAGGCCACCACCTTCCACTCCTTCTGCTATGCCCTGCTCCGCGAGCACCAGGAGCAGGAGGACGCCGCCGAACCGCTGCGCCTGCTCTCCGGCCCCGAGCAGGACGTCATGGTCCGCGAACTGCTCGCCGGCGGCGCCGAGGACGCCCGCGACGGCACCGGCCGCATCTCCTGGCCGCTCGACCTGCGCGCCTGCCTCACCACCCGCGGCTTCGCCGACGAGGTCCGCGCCGTGCTCGCCCGCAGCCGCGAGCTCGGCCTCGGCGAGGACGAACTGGCCCGCTTCGCCGAGGGCGTCCAGCGGCCCGACTGGGCCGCCGCCGCCCACTTCCTCGCCGACTACCTCGACGTCCTCGACCTGCGCGGCGTCCTCGACTACGCCGAACTCGTCCACCGCGCCGTCCTGCTCGCCGAACGCCCCGAGGCCGCCGAGCAGCTCGCCGCCCGCTACGACGTCGTCTTCGTGGACGAGTACCAGGACACCGACCCCTCCCAGGTGCGGCTGCTGCGCCGGCTCGCCGGCGGCGGCCGCGACCTCGTCGCGGTCGGCGACCCCGACCAGTCGATCTACGCCTTCCGCGGCGCCGACATCAACGGCATCCTCGACTTCCCGGGGACCTTCCGGCAGGCCGACGGCCGGCCCGCCGAGGTCAAGGTGCTGCGGGTCTCCCGCCGCTCCGGCGCCGTCCTGCTCGCCGCCACCCGCGAACTCGCCCGCCGGATGCCGATGGGCCGGCTGCCCGCCGACAAACTCGCCCAGCACCGCGCCCTGCTGCCCTCCCGCGAGGGCGGCCGGGTCGAGGTCTACACCTACCCGACCCCGGGCGCCGAACTCGACTCCGTCGCCGACCTGCTGCGCCGCGCCCACCTGGAGGACGGCGTCCCCTGGGGCGAGATGGCCGTCCTGGTCCGGGCCGGCGCCCGCTCCATCCCCGGCGTCCGGCGCGCCCTCTCCGCCGCCGGCGTGCCCCTGGAGATCGACGGCGACGACCTGCCGCTGCGCGAGGAACCCGCCGTCGCCCCGCTGCTGCTCGCCCTGCGCACCTGCGCCGACCCCCTCGACCGGCTCACCCCCGACCTCGCCCACACCCTGCTCACCGGCCCGCTCGGCGGCCTCGACGGCTCCGACCTGCGCCGGCTCGGCCGCGCCCTGCGCGAGGAGGAACGCGCCGCCCTCCGCGACAGCGGCGAGCAGGCCGCCGTCCGCCCCGCCGAGGAACTCCTCCGCGAGGCCCTCGTCGAGCCCGAGCGGCTCGTCGCCATGGAGCCGGCCGCCGCCCGCCGCGCCCGCGACCTCGGCACCCTGCTGCGCAAGGTCCGCGAACTGCTCGCCGGCGGCGGCAGCGCCGAGGAGGCCCTCTGGCTGCTCTGGGACGGCAGCCGCCGCTGGCGCGAACGCCTGGAACGGGCCGCCCTGCGCGGCGGCGCCGCCGCCCGCAACGCCGACCGCGACCTCGACGCGATCTGCGCGCTCTTCGAGACCGCCGCCCGCGCCGAGGACCAGGCCGCCGGCCACCGCAGCGCCCCCGAGTTCCTGGCCGAACTGGAGGCCCAGGACATCGCCGCCGACACCCTCACCGTGCGCACCGTCCGCCCCGAGGCCGTCCGGCTGATGACCGCCCACCGCTCCAAGGGCCTGGAGTGGCGCCTCGTCGTCGTCGCCGGCGTCCAAGAGGGCCTGTGGCCCGACCTCCGCCGCCGCGGCTCCCTGCTGGAGGCCGACCGGATCGGCCGCGACGGCCTCGCCGAACCGCTCTCCCCGGCCGCCCTCCTCGGCGAGGAACGCCGCCTCTTCTACACCGCCGCCACCCGCGCCAAGGACCGGCTGATCGTCACCGCCGTCAAGGCCCCCGCCGAGGACGGCGACGAACCCTCCCGCTTCCTGCGCGAGCTCTACCGCGAGGAGCTCGACCCGCGCACCGGCAAGGTCCGCTCCCGCACCCCGCAGGTCACCGTCGCCGACATCACCCACCGCCCGCGCCGCCCGCTGGCCGTCGCCGCACTCGTCGCCGAACTCCGGGCCGTCACCGTCGACCCGGCCCGCCCGCCCGCGCTGCGCCGCGCCGCCGCCGAACGCCTAGCCCGGCTCGCCGAGGCCACCGACGAGGACGGCGCCCCGCTCGTCCCCGCCGCCCACCCCGACCGCTGGTGGGGCCTGCACGACCAGACCGCCGCCCCCGACCCGCTGCGCTCCCCGGACACCCCCGTCCGGCTCTCCGGCAGCGGCCTCGAACAACTCGACAGCTGCGCCCTCCAGTGGTTCCTCGACAAGGACGTCCGGGCCGCCGGCACCGCCAGCGCCGCCCAGGGCTTCGGCAACGTCCTGCACGCCCTCGCCGACGAGGTCGGCTCCGGCCGCACCCCCGCCGACCTCGCCGTCCTCATGGAACGCCTCGACACCGTCTGGGACGCCCTCGCCTTCGACGCCCCCTGGAAGTCCCACCAGGAGAAGACCGAGGCCCGGGCCGCCCTCGAACGCTTCCTGCACTGGCACGTCCTCGAACGCGGCCGCACCACCGTCGCCACCGAACACGGCTTCGACCTCACCCTCACCGTCGGCGGCGTCGCCGTCCGCATCCGCGGCTCCATGGACCGCATCGAGCAGGACGCCGGCGGCCGCGCCTACGTCGTCGACTTCAAGACCGGCAAGCAGATCCCCACCGAGAAGTCCCTCCCCGAGCACAAGCAGCTCGCCGTCTACCAGCTCGCCGTCCGCAACGGCGCCCTCGACGGGCTGCCCGGCGTCCCCGAGGGGATCGCCTCCGGCGGGGCCGAACTCGTCCACCTCCGCGAGCCCGGCAAGACCGACAAGGAAGCCCCCAAGGTCCAGCAGCAGGCCCCGCCCGACGGCGAACCCTGGATCGAGAACCTGCTCGCCGACGCCGCCGGCCGCGTCCTCGCCGAACGCTTCGTCCCCACCCAGGGGGACGGCTGCGGCCGCTGCGCCTTCCGCAGCAGCTGCTCCGCCCAACGCGACGGCCGCCAACTGATCGACTGAGCCGGGGGCGGAACTGCGCAGCCCCTGGTCGGGGTGACCACTCAGGGTGCTGCTCCCCGAGCGCCGGTACGGGATGTCGGCGGGGCCGGTTAGCGTTGGGGGGTGCGTTCCGTGCTCGACGACCCCGGCCAGTTGAAGGAACTGCTCGGCATTCCGTTCAACGCCGAGCAGATGCAGGCCATCGGTGCCCCGCTGGAGCCCGCCGTGATCGTGGCCGGCGCGGGCTCCGGCAAGACGACGGTGATGGCCGCCCGGGTGGTGTGGCTGGTCGGCTCGGGGGCGGTCGCGCCGGAGCAGGTGCTCGGCCTGACCTTCACCAACAAGGCGGCCGGTGAGCTCGCGGAGCGCGTCCGCACCGCCCTCCTCCGCGCCCGCGTCCTCGACCCGGACGACACCGAGTCCCTCGGCGAGCCGGAGATCTCGACGTACCACGCCTTCGCCGGCCGGCTGCTGAAGGAGCACGGCCTGCGCCTGGGCATAGAGCCGGACGTCCGGCTGCTCGCGGACGCGACCCGCTTCCAGCTGGCGGCCAAGGTGCTGCGTTCCGCCCGAGGCCCGTTCCCGGCGCTCACCGGCACCTTCTCGGCGCTGGTCGCCGACCTGATCGCGCTGGACTCCGAACTCGCCGAGCACCTGGTGCAGCCCGAGCGGCTGCGCGCCTGGGACGAGGAGCTGCTGGACGGCCTGGCGACGGCGAAGCTGACCAACGAGGACCTGCGGGCCGTCCCGAAGGCCGCCCGGGCCCGCCAGGAGCTGCTGCACCTGGTGGAGGACTACCGGCGCCGCAAGCGGGCCGGCGGCCTGATGGACTTCGGCGACCAGATAGCCGCCTCGGCCCGGCTGGCGCAGGAGCGCCCGGAGGTGGGCCGGCTGCTGCGCGAGCAGTACCGGGTGGTGCTGCTCGACGAGTACCAGGACACCTCGGTGGCGCAGCGGCTGATGCTGGCCGGCCTGTTCGGCGCGGACGGCGGCGGCAGCGGCCACCCGGTGACCGCGGTCGGCGACCCCTGCCAGGCGATCTACGGCTGGCGCGGCGCCTCGGTGGCCAACCTGGACGACTTCCCGGTGCACTTCCCGCGCGAGGACGGCACCGCCTCGGCCCGCTACGCGCTGAGCGAGAACCGCCGCAGCGGCGGCCGGCTGCTGGCCTTCGCCAACCACCTGGCGGCCGACCTGCGGGCCATGCACGAGGGCGTGGAGGCGCTGCGCCCGGCCCCGGGGGCTGAGGCGGACGGCTTCGTGCGCTGCGCGCTGCTGCCGACGCACGCCGAGGAGATCGACTGGCTGGCCGACCGGATCGCGCACCTGGTGCGCACCGGGACGGCGCCCGGCCGGATCGCGGTGCTCTGCCGGGGCGGTGCGGCCTTCCCCGACGTGCACGCGGCGCTGGTGGCCCGGGAGGTGCCGGTCGAGGTGGTGGGCCTCGGCGGGCTGCTGCAGCTGCCCGAGGTGGCGGACCTGGTGGCGGTCTGCGAGGTGCTGCAGGACCCGACGGCGAACGCCGCGCTGGTGCGGCTGCTGATCGGTCCGCGCTGGCGGATCGGCCCCCGCGACCTGGCGCTGCTGGGCCGCCGCGCCGCCGAGCTGGTGCGCACCGAGCGGCTGCAGGGCGATGCGCTGGCCGCGGCGGTGGCGGGCACCGACCCGACCGAGGTGGTGTCGCTGGCCGACGCGCTGGAGACCTTCCTGGAGGCGGAGCAGCCCGACGAGCTGCCGTTCTCGCCGGAGGCCCGGGTGCGGTTCGCCCGGCTGGCGCGGGAGGTCCGGGAGCTGCGGCGGGCGCTGGCCGAGCCGCTGATGGACGTGCTGCACCGGGTCCTCGCGGTGACCGGCCTGGAGGTCGAGCTGTCGGCCTCGCCGCACGCGCTGGCCGCCCGCCGCCGGGAGACGCTGCATGGCTTCCTGGACATCGCGGCCGGCTTCGCCGACCTGGACGGCGACCCGGGGCTCTCCGCCTTCCTGGCCTTCCTGCGGGCGGCGCAGGAGTACGAGCGGGGGCTGGACGCCGGGCTGCCCGGCGGCGAGGACACCGTGAAGGTGCTGACCGCGCACAAGTCCAAGGGCCTGGAGTGGGACGTCGTCGCGGTGCCGGGCCTGGTGAAGGGCGGCTTCCCGTCCGGCCAGGGCCGCGAGCGCTGGACGAGCACCCGCCGGGTGCTGCCGCACGCACTGCGCGGCGACGCCGACACGCTGCCCGGCGACCCGCCGTGGACGGCCAAGGGCATGGGTCTGTTCAAGAAGGAGATGGCCCACCACTCGGCGGTGGAGGAGCTGCGGCTCGGCTACGTCGCCTTCACCCGCCCCCGGGAGCTGCTGCTCGCCTCCGGGCACTGGTGGGGGCCGAACCAGAAGCGCCGCCGCGGCCCGTCGGACTTCCTGGTCGAGCTGCGCGAGCACTGCGCGTCGCCGGGCAACGGCGAGGTCGAGGCGTGGGCGGAGGAGCCCCTGCCGGAGGCGGAGAACCCGGCGCTGGCCCGCTCGCTGGAGACGCCCTGGCCGCTGCCGCTGGACGCGGCCGCCCAGCGGGCCCGCCGCCGGGTGGCCGAGGTCGTCCGGCACCGGCTCGCCGGGGTGCCGCCGGCCGAGCCCGAGGAGATGGCCCCGGAGGACGCCCGGCTCGTCGCCTCCTGGGACCGGGACCTGGACGCACTGCTCGGCGAGCTGGCCCGGGCCAGGCGCTCCGTGCGCGAAGTGCCGCTGCCCGCCTCGCTCTCGGCCTCGCAGGTGATGCGGCTGGCCGCCGACCCGGACGGCTTCGCCAGGGAGCTCGCCCGGCCGATGCCCCGGCCGCCGCAGCCGGCCGCCCGCCGCGGCACGCGCTTCCACAGCTGGGTGCAGTCCCGCTTCGAGACCGAGGAACTGCTGCTCCTGGAGCCGGACGCGCTGCCCGGCGCCGACGAGGACGGCATCGAGGACGAGCGCGACCTCGCCGGGCTCAAGGAGGCGTTCCTGCGCAGCCCGTACGCGGACCGGGTGCCGTACCGGATCGAGGCGCCGTTCCAGCTGCTGCTGGCGGGACGCGTGGTGCGCGGCCGGATCGACGCGGTCTACCGGGAGCGTGACGGTGGCTCAGGGTCACCGCACCCCTGGCGCTACGAAGTGGTCGACTGGAAGACCCACCGCGAGGAGACCGCGGACCCCCTGCAGCTCGCCATCTACCGGCTGGCCTGGGCCGAGCGGGCGGGCGTCGAGCCGGAGCAGGTCAGTGCGGCGTTCCTGTACGTCCGCAGCGGCCGGGTCGTCAGACCCGCAGGACTTCCTGACCGAAAAGAGTTGACCAGGCTCCTGATCGGGAATAGTGAAGAATGAGTCACGCAGAGCATTCAAGCCGTCACGGGATCGTGCGAAATCTGTGCACTGTGCACTTTTCGCACCTATTGTGGGGTCGGTAACCGGTCAACCCCGTACTCCGGCCGCATACGGGGGCCACAGCCCCCTGACCCTCCGTCATCACCGCAGGTGTCCCCTGGCACCGGCCACCTTCTGCTGGAGAGACCGACGTTGAGCGCGACCGGATGGATCAGAGACCGGCTCGCGGGGCCCACCCCGGGGGCAGACCCAGGCACGGTGACGGGCACCTGGCCGAGAACCGCACTGGCGCTGCCGTTCATCGGCATGGCGCTGGTGGTCTCCCTGGACTTCTTCAGCAACACCGAGGTGACGGTCGAGCCCGCGCTCACCGCCGTCCCGGCGCTCGCCGCCGTCGTCAGCCGGCGCACCTGGTACCCGCTGCTCATCGGCGTGCTGACCGAGCTGGCCGCCTTCCTGATGGCCGGCTACAACGACGTGCTCGGCGAGTCGGTGCACAGCGCGACCGTCTTCGCGATCGCCCTGGTCGCCGGCATCGGCTGGGTCTCCACCACGCTGAGGCTCCGCCAGGAGCTCGCCCTCGCCGAGGCCCAGCTCGTCGCCGAGATCGCCCGCCGGGTGCTGCTGCGGCCCGTCCCCGACCGGGTCGGCAGCGTCCGCGCCGCCGTGCACTACGCGGCGGCGCACGCGCACGCGTCGATCGGCGGCGACCTCTACGAGGTGGTCAACACCCGGCACGGGGTGCGCGCGGTGGTCGGCGACGTCCGCGGCAAGGGCCTCGCCGCCGTGGAGACCGCCGCCGCGGTGCTCGGCGCCTTCCGCGAGGCCGCCCACCAGGAGGCCTCGCTGGACCGGGTCGCCGGCTGGCTCGCCGTCAGCCTCGACCGCGCCCTGCACGAGAACGACCACCCCGGCATCGAGGAGGAGTTCGTCACCCTCGTGCTGATCGGGATCCGCTCCGACGGCACCGCGGAGGTCGTCAACTGCGGACACCCCGCACCCGTCCTGCTGCGCGCCGGCGAGGGCGTCGCCCTGCTGGAGCCCGCCGAACCCGTCCCGCCGCTCGGCGTGCTCGACCCGGCGGACGTCCGGCCGCCCGTGCAGCGGCTGCCGCTGCGGCCCGGCGACCGGGTGCTGCTCTACACCGACGGCGTGATCGAGGCCCGGGACGGCGGCGGAGCGTTCTACCCGCTCACCGACCGGCTGCCGCACTGCGCGACCGGGTGCCCGGTCGAGGTGCTGCGGAACGTGCACCAGGACGTGGTGCGGCACGTCGGGCACAAGCTCGGGGACGACGCGGCGATGCTCCTCCTCCAGTACGAGCCGGTCGGCCCGCACCTCCCCGTCCAGGGCGGCCGCCCCATGCTCGCCAAGGGCTCGGGGCGGGTCTAGTACCCCAGGGGGCAGCACCCCTGAGGTGCTGGTGCCTTCTACAGGTCGACCTCGACGACGAGGGGGCGGTGGTCGGAGACGGTGGTGCGGGGGGCTGCGGCGGGGCCGACGGCGGTGCGGGGGACGCCGACGGCGAGGACGTGGTCGAACTGCACGGCCGGCTTGTGGGACGGGTAGGTGGGGGTGCGCGCCAGGTCGTACCAGCCCTGCGGGCGGGGCCGCGGCTCGCGGACCCGGCGCCGCCGGCCGCCGTCCTGTTCGAGCCGGGTGCGGCGGGCGGCCCGGGCCTCGCGGACCCGTTCCCGGGCGGTGGTGCGGTCCAGTGCGGCGGCCCCGCCGAGCACCGTCCGCGGGACGGCCCCGATCAGGTTGAAGTCGCCGAGCACCAGGTAGGGCCGGGGCAGGTCGGCGATCCAGCGGCGGATCGCGGCCAGCTGCGAGACGTTCCAGCCGGGCACGAAGGACAGGTGCGCGGCGACCACGGTGAACGGCCCGTGCCGGCCCTCGAGCACGGCGGCCAGCGCGGCCCGCGGCTCGTCCGGGACGGGGGTCAGCCCGCGGCGTCCGGCGACCCGCAGCGGCAGGCCGAACGGTGCCGGGGCGAACCGGCGGGCCCGCCAGTGCCGGACCGGAAGGCGGGTCAGCAGGGCGGTGCCGTAGGAGGGCAGGCCGGTGGCGGTGTCCACCTCGGCGGGGCCGTAGACCTGCAGCGAGGTCATCGCCGGGTCGGTCAGCCAGCCGGCCAGCGGTGCGGGTCGGCCGTGCAGGGCGGCGGCGAAGCGCCAGTCGGCGGCGCCCATCGCCTTGGCGGCGACGGCGGCCTGGTCGACCAGGCCGGAGCGCTCCTGGTGGCGGTCGACCTCCTGCAGGGCGAGGACGTCCGCGTCGAGTTCGGCGATCGCGTCGCCGAGCGGGGCGCCGGGCTCGGCCGGGTAGGGCAGCGGCGCCCCGTCGACGGCGAGCGGCTGACCGTGGAGCAGGTTGAAGGTGGCGATGCGCAGCTGGCTCACATCCCCGACCGTACCCGCTGTCCGGCCCCGGACCGCCCGGTCGGGGCGGCGGGGCTTGAGGCTCCGGGGCATACCGGGTATACATACTCGGTATGTCGATCCGTCATGGTCTCCTCGCCCTCCTCGACCAGGGCCCCCGGTACGGCTACCAGCTGCGCTCCGAGTTCGAGGCCCGCACCGGTGCGACCTGGCCGCTGAACGTCGGCCAGGTGTACACCACGCTGGGGCGCCTGGAGCGCGACGGGCTCGTGGAGCCCGCCGGAGAGGACGACGAGGGCCACCTCTTCTACGCCGTCACCGAGGCAGGACGCACGGAACTGCGCCAGTGGTTCGACTCCCCGGTGCCCCGGACCAATCCGCCCCGCGACGAACTCGCGATCAAGCTGGCGATGGCCGTCGGCGTCCCCGGCGTCGACGTCCAGGCCGTGGTGCAGTCCCAGCGCCGACACAGCATGAAGGCGCTGCAGGACTACACCCGGCTCAAGGCCCAGGCGCTCACCGCGGGCGAGCAGCAGAACGACCTCGCCTGGCTGCTCGTCCTGGAGCAGCTGATCTTCCAGACCGAGGCGGAGATCCGCTGGCTGGACCACTGCGAGAGCCGTCTCGCCCAGCACGCCTCCCGATCCGTCCCGGCGCCCGCACCCGCGCCGCCCGCCACCACCACGGGCCGGTCGCGCCGGTCCCGCATCTGACCCACCACAGCAGGGGGAAGCATGAGCACCACCCACACCGAACCGCGGCCGCCCGTGCTGCACCTCGACCAGGTCAGCCGCGTGCACGGCCACGGCGCCGCCGAGGTGCACGCCCTGCGCGGCGTCGAACTGGTCGTCCACCCCGGCGAGCTGGTCGCCGTGATGGGCCCCTCCGGCTCCGGCAAGTCCACCCTGCTGACCCTGGCCGGCGGACTGGACAGCCCCACCTCCGGTCGCGTGCTGGTCGAGGGCGCCGTGCTCGGCGAGCTCTCCCGCAAGCAGCAGGCCCAGGTCCGGCGCCGTTCGGTCGGGTACGTCTTCCAGGACTACAACCTGATCCCGGCGCTCACCGCCGCCGAGAACATCTCCCTCCCGCGCGAGCTCGACGGCGTCTCCGGCCGGACGGCCCGCCGCGAGGCGCTCGCCGCACTGGAGGAGCTCGGCATCCCCGAGCTCGCCGACCGCTTCCCCGACGACATGTCCGGCGGCCAGCAGCAGCGCGTCGCCATCGCCCGCGCCCTGATCGGCGATCGCCGCCTCGTCCTCGCCGACGAGCCCACCGGCGCCCTCGACTCCACCACCGGCGAGGCCGTCCTCGCCGTGCTGCGCGCCCGCTGCGACGCCGGCGCCGCCGCCATGATGGTCACCCACGAGGCCCGGCACGCCGCCTGGGCGGACCGCGTGGTCTTCCTGCGCGACGGCCGGCTGGTCGACCAGAGCGTCAGCCGCGACGCGGCGAGCCTGCTGGTCGCCGCCGCCACCAACAGCGTGAAGGGGCCGGGCGAGTGAGCCTCCGTTCCTGGCGGGCCGCGATGCGGATAGCCCGCCGCGACGCCATGCGGGCCAAGGGCCGCAGCGCCCTCGTCCTCGCCATGATCGCCCTGCCGGTGCTCGGCGTGGCCGGTGCCGACGTGATGTACCGCAGCGGCGAGCTGGAGCCCGGCGAGCAGGCCGTCCGCGTGATGGGCACCGCCGACGGACTGCTGCACTCCTTCGGCCGCGGCACGATCGTGCTCCAGCCGCCGAACGCCGAGGAGGGCGGCTGGGGCGCCCCGGTGGAGGAGGGCAAGAAGCCCACCGCCGAGCAGGTCCGCAGCGCGAAGACCGATCCCGCGGTCCTCGCCGGGGAACTGCTGCCGCCGGGCACCGTGCTCGTCCCCTTCCCGACGGGCGAGAACGCCTCCGCCACCAGCAAGGAGGGCCGCCTCGGCGTCGACACCACCGAGGCCGACCTGACCGACCCGATCTGGCGCGGCCGGCTGAACGTCGTCGAGGGCCGGGCCCCGAGCGGCGCGCACGAGATCGCCGCCACCCGCACCTTCCTCGACAAGTCCGGGCTGCACGTCGGCGACCGCACCGTGCTGCACGGCCTGGACGGCACGCCCTTCCACATCACCGCCGTCGCCGAGTTCCCCGGCGAGCTCGGGGCCGTCACCCTGATCGGCCGCCCGGGCGAGCTCGTCGCCCCGCTGCACGCCGCCAACCGCGGTGCCGACCGGAGCGACCGCTTCGGCGGCGACCGCTGGCTCGTCAAGCTGCCGCACGGCGCCGTCCTCGACTGGCCGAAGGTCCTGGAGCTCAACAAGTACGGCCTCGGGCTGACGTCGCGCACCGTGCTCATGGACCCGCCGCCGCGCGCCCAGGTGCCCTACTACGTCGACATGGACCAGCACGGCTTCGGGGGCGTCGACACGGTCGGCCTGGTCGTCGTCGGCACCGTCGTCGGCATGGCGCTGCTGGAGATCGTGCTGCTCGCCGGCCCCGCCTTCGCGGTCGGCGCCCGCCGCTCGCGCCGCCAGCTCGGCCTGCTCGCCGCCGGCGGCGGAGACCGCTCGCACATCCGGGCCGTGGTGCTCGGCGGCGGCCTGGTGCTCGGCCTGGCCGGCGCCGTGGTCGGTGTCGTCCTCGCCGTCGCCACCGTCGCGGTGCTCCGCCCGTGGGCGGAGGAGGCCGCCGGACAGCGCTTCGGCCACCTCGACCTGCAGCCGCTGGACCTGCTCTGCATCGCCCTGATCGGCCTGGTCACCGGCCTGCTCGCGGCGGTCGTCCCGGCCTTCCAGGCCGCCCGGACGGACGTCGTCGAGGCGCTCACCGGCCGCGGCTCCGTCCGGCCCCCGAGCCGCAAGCTCGCCGTCGTCGGCCTGGTGGTGGTCGGCATCGGTGCCGCGCTCGCCCTGCTCGGCACCTTCACCGGCGCCGCCGGCCGCACCCTCGGCACCCTCGGCGGATCGGCGCTCGCCGAACTCGGCATGATCGCCTGCACCCCGATGCTGGTCGGCCTGTTCGGCCGGCTCGGCCGCCACCTGCCGCTCAGCCCCCGCCTCGCGCTGCGCGACGCCGTCCGCCACCGCGGCCGCACCGCCCCCGCCGTCGCCGCCGTGATGGCCGCGGTCGCCGGCTCCGTCGCGGTCGGCATCTACACCGCCAGCTCCGACCTGGAGCAGCGGCAGCAGTACCGGGCCGAACTGCCCGCCGGGTCCGTCCGGCTGATGGCGGACCAGGGTCCGGGCACCGTCACGGCCGACCTGACCGCCCTGCGCTCCGCCGTCGAGCGGTCCATCCCCGACATCGGCCCGCGCGCCGACCCGCTGTCCACCCAGTACGGCAGCAACTGCCAGCAGCGGTCCTGCGGCTGGGTCGAGGTGTCCGTCCCCAAGGAACTGCGCTGCCCGGTCCGGGACCCGGACGTCGAAGGCGGCAGCATGTCGACCGACGAGGTCCAGCGGATCCTCCGCGAGGACCGGCGCTGCGCCGACGAGCCGACCTACGGCAGCATGGCCGGCTACGTCCCGGCCGGCGACGCGACCGTGCTGCACAACATGTTCGGCGTGCGGGACACGGCCGCCGAGCAGGCGCTCGCCGAGGGCAGGGCGGTGGTCTTCGACCGGAAGCTGATCAAGGACGGGAAGATCACCCTCGACCTGACGGTGGAGCCGACGGAGACCAAGGAGGACGTCCTCAGCCCCGCGCCGAGCGGCAAGCCCACCGTGCACCACGTCACCGTCGACGCCGTCTACACCGCGCCGGAGACGCCGGCCGCCCAGGCGCTGGTCAGCCCGGAGACCGCCAAGCGGCTCGGCCTGAGCACCCGTCCGGCCGGCAGCGTCTGGCGGCCGGCCGCGGCGCCCTCCGACGGCGCGGAGCAGAAGGCGTCCGCCGCGGTGGCCAAGCTGGACGACGGCGTCGCCGTCACGGTCGAGCGCGGCTACCGCTCGCAGCAGACCCTCACCGGGCTCGCCCTGACCGGCTTCGCCGGCGTGGTCGCCCTCGGCGCCGCCGGCATCGCGACCGGCCTCGCCGCCGCCGACTCGCAGCGCGACCTGGCCACCCTGGCCGCGGTCGGTGCCACCGGCGGCATCCGGCGCCGGCTGTCCGGCTTCCAGTGCGGGGTGATCGCCGCGATGGGCACCGTGCTCGGCACGGTCTGCGGCGTGATCCCGGCGGTCGCCCTGCGCAAGATGGAGGCGTCCGCGGTCTACAGCTCGCAGTACGGGATGATCAAGCCCGCCCACGCCGTGATCGCCTTCCCGTGGACGGACCTCGCGGTCACCCTGGTCGGCCTGCCGCTGCTGGCCGTGGGGCTGGCGATGCTGTTCACCCGCTCCCGGCTGGTGCTCGGCCGCCGCACCGCCTGACCCGCCCCCACCCCGGTCACCTCCCGCCCCGTCCGGCGCGGGAGGTGACCGAGGTTACGGGCGGCTGCTGCACCGGGGCGGGGCGCGCACCCGTCCGGGCGAACTAAAGTCGTCCGTATGACGAAAACCCCGGACAGCGTCGTCCGCTCCTACATCGACGAGCACGAGCCCGCATTCCTGCGGGAACTCTCCGACTGGCTGAGCATCCCCTCCGTCTCCGCCGACCCGGACCGGGCCGGCGACGTCCGCCGCTCGGCCGAGTGGCTGGCCGGGGCGCTGCGCAGCACCGGCTTCCCGGTGGCCGAGGTGTGGGAGACCGACGGGCTGCCCGCGGTGTTCGCCGAGTGGCCCTCCGGGGACGCGTCCGCGCCGACCGTGCTGATCTACGGGCACCACGACGTGCAGCCGGCCACGAAGGAGGACGGCTGGGAGACCGAGCCGTTCACCCCGACCGTGGTCGGCCGGCGGCTGTTCGCCCGCGGCGCGGCCGACGACAAGGGCCAGGTCTTCTTCCACACCCTCGGGGTGCGCGCCCACCTCGCCGCCACCGGCCGCACCGCCCCCGCGGTCAACCTCAAGCTGCTGATCGAGGGCGAGGAGGAGTCCGGCTCGCCGAACTTCGCCGCCCTGGTGCGCCGCGAGGCCGAGCGGCTCGCCGCCGACGTGGTGGTCATCTCGGACACCGGCATGTGGTCCGAGACCCAGCCGACCGTCTGCACCGGCATGCGCGGCCTGGCCGACTGTCAGATCGACTTCTTCGGCCCGGACACCGACATCCACTCCGGCTCGTTCGGCGGCGCCGTGCCCAACCCGGCCGAGGTGGCCGCCTCGCTGGCCGCCGCCCTGCACGACGCGGACCGCAGGGTCGCCGTCCCCGGCTTCTACGACGGCGTGGTCGAGCTGACCGACCGCGAGCGCGAGCTCTTCGCCGAGCTGCCCTTCGACGAGGCGCAGTGGCTGCGGGTCGCCAAGTCGTACGGCACCCAGGGCGAGGCCGGCTACTCCACCCTGGAGCGGATCTGGGCCCGTCCGACGGCCGAGGTCAACGGCGTCTGGGGCGGCTACACCGGGCCCGGCGGCAAGACGATCGTGCCGTCCGAGGCCCACCTCAAGCTCTCCTTCCGGCTGGTCGCCGGCCAGGAGGTGGAGAAGGTCCGGGAGGCCGTGCGCGCCTGGGTGGCCGAGCAGGTGCCGGAGGGCATCCGCTACGAGATCGCGTTCCCCGGCGCGACCCGGCCCTGCCTGACGCCGCTGGACCACCCGGCGCTGCAGGCGGTCGTCCGGGCCATGGGCCGGGCCTTCGAGCAGAAGGTCCTGTTCACCCGGGAGGGCGGCTCCGGCCCCGCCGCGGACCTGCAGGACGTGCTCGGGGCGCCGGTGCTGTTCCTGGGCATCTCGGTGCCCTCGGACGGCTGGCACTCCGTCAACGAGAAGGTGGAGCTGGACCTGCTGCGCAAGGGCGTCGAGACCTCGGCGTACCTGTGGGGCGAGCTGGCCGGGACCCGGCCGTGAGCCGGGTGACGACGATCCGGAAGATGCGACTTCGAACGGGGATGGACCGAGTTGAGCAGCGCGTCTGACACCAGGCACCTCGCCCTGGCCCGCGCCGGGGTGGACCGTGCCGCGCACCACCGGTTCGACGAGCCGTGGCTGGCCGCGGCCTGGAGCCACCCGACCACCAAGGTGCTGCCGATCGCCGGCGGCGAGGCCTTCGTGGTCGACACCGAGCTCGGCAGCGAGCTCGTCCTGATGCCCTCGTTCGAGGCGCCGGACACCGGGGACCGCTTCTACCTCGGCACCGACGAGGACGGCGTCTCCTACTTCGCGCTGGCCGGCGAGAGCCTGCCGGGCCGGCTGGACGGCGACGCCCGCCCGGCCGGGCTGCGCGAGGTCGGCGCCTCGCTCTCGGACCGGGACGCCGGGCTGCTGGTGCACGCCGTCGCCCTGGAGCACTGGCACCGGCTGCACAGCTTCTGCTCGCGCTGCGGCCACCGCACCGAGAAGGCCGGCGCCGGGCACGTCCGCCGGTGCACCTCCTGCGCGGCCGAGCACTACCCGCGCACCGACCCGGCGGTGATCATGCTGATCACCGACGAGCAGGACCGCTGCCTGCTGGGGCGTCAGGCGATCTGGCCGGAGGGCCGCTGGTCCACGCTGGCCGGCTTCGTCGAGCCGGGCGAGTCGATCGAGCAGGCGGTCGCCCGCGAGGTCTTCGAGGAGGCCGGCGTGCGGGTGTCCGACGTCGAGTACGTGGCGAGCCAGCCCTGGCCGTTCCCGTCCAGCCTGATGCTGGGCTTCGTCGGCCGGGCCGACCCGGCCGGCACCGCGATCACCGTGGACGGCGAGGAACTCGCCGAGGCCCGTTGGTTCTCCCGCGAGGAGCTGGCGGCGGGCATGGCGGCGGGCGAGATCCTGCCGCCGTCCGGGATCTCGATCGCCCGGCACCTGGTCGAGCTCTGGTACGGCGAGCCGCTGCCGGCGGCGGCCCGCTGGTAGGGCGAGGGCCCGGGTGACGTGCCCGGGTGACGTGCCGGGGTCACTGCCCGGAAAGGGGCGTGCGGACATTGTTCGCGCGCCCCTTTCTGCTTCGGAATCCATTTTCTTTCATCCGGCTTCCGTTCCGGCGGCAATATCCGTACGGAGTTCGACCGAAGCCGTTCGGACCAGCGCCCACCTGCGGCGGAGTGCGCCCGTGTGCGCGGTTCGCGCCCGGCCGAAACCTCCGGATGGCGTTCTTGGCCCGTTTTCCTGAAATGCAGGAACCCGGCTGACTACATTCACCGGTGTGACGATCCCCCGAGCCGGTGTGCCCGCCCCCAAGTACCAGCGCCTCGCCGCCGACCTGCGCCGCCGGATCGAGGCCGGCGAATGGCAGGGCGGGGCGCAGCTGCCCGTCGAGACCGAGTTGGAGCACCACTACGGCGTCGCCCGCAACACCGTGCGCCTCGCGGTCGACGTCCTGGTCAACGAGGGGCGGCTGGTCCGTCTCCAGGGCAAGGGCACCTACCTGAAGCAGCAGCCGATGCTGGACCACCGGGCCTTCGGGCCGCCGCGGCAGGCCGCCGGCCCCCAGGACTGCCTGGCCGCCCCCTCCGAGGTCTACGCCGAGGAGGCCCTGGCCGCCGGCCGCCGGCTCACCTGCGACTTCGAGATGCTCGTGGTGCGCGCCCGCGCCGACATCGCCGAACTGCTCGGCATGCTGCCCGGGGAGGCCGTGGTCGTCCGCCGGCAGCTGCGGCTCACCGACCGCGAGCCGTACTCGATCGAGGAGAGCCACTACCGGGCGGGCCTCGCCGCCGGGACGCCGCTGATGGAGCCGGAGCCGGTGCCCGGCGGGGACGAGACGGTGCTCACCGCGATCGGGCGCTGCGAGTCCGCCGCCGCCGACCGGCTGGTGGCCCGGATGCCGGGGCCGGAGGAGGCCGCCTGGTTCGAGGTCGGCCCCGGGGTGCCGCTGCTGGTGCAGACCCGCGTCACCAGCGACACCCGCGGGCCCGTCCGGGTGGTCGAGACCCGCTACGCGGCCGACCGCTGCCGGCTGCTCTACGGACTCGGCACGGCGCAGGCCGGCTCGGTGGCGCCCGCCCGCACGGCGGCCGGCGTCTCCTGACCGGCCCGGACGTCCGGACGGAACGCGGCCCGACAGGCCCGGACGTCCGGCCGGCCCGGAACGCGGGCCCAGGCAGCAGGTCGCCGCCGGGGCCGGGCCGGGGCGTGTGCGGTGCGCCCGTGCGTTCCGGTGCGCCGTCAGCCGGCCAGCGCCGCCTGGACCTGGCGCAGGCTCGGGTTGGTCATCACGACCTGCTCGCCGCCGCTCTTCGGCTCGACCAGCACGGTCGGCACGGTCTGGTTGCCGTTGTTCACCGACTCCACGAAGCTCGCCGAGGCCGGGTCCAGCTCGATGTTGATCTCGGTGTAGGAAATGCCCTCGCGCTCAAGCTGGCTCTTGAGGCGGTTGCAGTACCCGCACCAGGTCGTGCTGTACATCGTGACGGTGCCGGACATGGCGGAGTGCTCCTTCGGAGAGGGGGCGTACGGTCGAGGATCCCAACGCCCGACGTGCATCCGTCATTCCGCACGCGCCCGGCGCGTGCGGAAGGCCACACGCCGGGCGGCGGACCGATCGTCGCACCGCGGCGGCCGGCCGCCGCGGTGCGGCCTGTGGAGAACCCGGCCGCTGTCACCGCCGGCTGCCAGGATGTGCGGTCCGGTCCGCACCGCCCGCCGGGCTGAGAGGATGGTAGCCATGCAGGAAGAGCTCTCGGGCATGTCCGGCCCGTACGACCCGTACGACTCCTACGGCGCCGCCCCCGCCGGCGCCGACGCGGTGCTCGCCGGACTCGACCCCGAGCAGCGCGCCGTCGCCACCGCCCTCACCGGGCCCGTCTGCGTGCTCGCGGGCGCCGGCACCGGCAAGACCCGGGCGATCACCCACCGGATCGCCTACGGCGTGCGCAGCGGCGTCTACCAGCCCCAGCAGGTCCTCGCCGTCACCTTCACCGCCCGCGCCGCGGGCGAGATGCGCGGGCGGCTGCGCCAGCTCGGCGCGGACGGCGTGCAGGCCCGCACCTTCCACTCGGCGGCGCTGCGCCAGCTCCAGTACTTCTGGCCGCGGGCGGTCGGCGGCGAGGTGCCGCGGCTGCTGGAGCGCAAGGTCCAGCTGGTCGCCGAGGCCGCCGCCCGCACCGGCCTGCGGGTGCAGCGCACCGAGCTGCGCGACCTCACCGGCGAGATCGAGTGGTGCAAGGTCACCCAGATCGTGCCGGACGACTACCCGGCCGCCGTCGCCAAGACCGGCCGCGAGGCCCCGCGCGACCCGGCCGAGATCGCCCGGGTCTACGCGACCTACGAGCAGACCAAGCGCGACCGCGGGGTGATCGACTTCGAGGACGTGCTGCTGCTGACCGCCGCGATCCTGGAGGACCGGCCGGAGATCGCCGAGCGGGTCCGCGCCCAGTACCGGCACTTCACCGTCGACGAGTACCAGGACGTCTCCCCGCTCCAGCAGCGCCTGCTGGACCAGTGGACGGCCGGCGGCGCCAGCCTCTGCGTGGTCGGCGACGCCAGCCAGACCATCTACTCCTTCACCGGCGCGACCCCCGAGTACCTGCTGCACTTCCGCACCCGGCACCCGGACGCCACCGTGGTGAAGCTGGTGCGCGACTACCGCTCCAGCCCGCAGGTGGTGCACCTCGCCAACGGGCTGCTCGCCCAGGCCCGCGGACAGGCCGCCCAGCACCGGCTGGAGCTGGTCTCGCAGCGCGAGGCCGGACCCGAGCCGGAGTACACGGAGTACCCGGACGAGCCGACCGAGGCGGAGTCGACCGCGCACCGCATCCGCAAGCTGCTGGACGGCGGGGTGCGGGCCAGCGAGATCGCCGTGCTGTTCCGCACCAACGGCCAGTCCGAGGTCTACGAGCAGGCCCTCTCCGACCTCGGCCTGCCCTACCAGCTGAAGGGCGCCGAGCGGTTCTTCGAGCGGCCCGAGGTCCGCGAGGCCGGCGTGCTGCTCAAGGGCGCCGCCCGGGCCGCCTCCGACCCGCTGACCGCCGACGAGCCCGACCTGGCCGGCCAGGTCCGCGCGGTGCTCGCGACCCGCGGCTTCACCGCCACCCCGCCGGCCGGCTCCGGCGCCGTCCGCGAGCGCTGGGAGTCGCTGGCCGCGCTCGTCCGGCTCGCCGAGGAGTTCGAGGCCGGCCGCCGCCGGGCGGGGGAGAGCGCCGACCTCGCCGCCTACGTCGCCGAGCTCGACGCCCGGGCCGCGGCCCAGCACGCCCCCGCCGTCGAGGGCGTCACGCTGGCCTCGCTGCACGCCGCCAAGGGCCTGGAGTGGGACGCCGTCTTCCTCGTCGGCCTCAGCGAGGGCACCCTGCCGATCATCTACGCCAAGACCGACGAGCAGATCGAGGAGGAGCGCCGGCTGCTCTACGTGGGCGTGACCCGCGCACGGCAGCACCTGTCGCTCTCCTGGGCGCTCTCGCGTTCCCCCGGGGGGCGGGCGAGCCGCCGCCCCACCCGCTTCCTGGACGGCCTGCGGCCAGGCTCCGGCACCGCCCGGGCCGGCTCCCGCGGCGGCCGCGGCGGCGTCGAGCACGGCGAGTCCCGGGCCTCCCGCCGCGCCCCGCGCGGGCCGGTCACCTGCCGGGTCTGCGGCCGCACCCTCACCGAGGCGGTCGAGCGCAAGCTGCGCCGCTGCGAGGGCTGCCCCTCCTCGATGGACGAGGCCCTGTACGAGCGGCTGCGCGCCTGGCGGGCCGCCCAGGCGAAGAAGCAGGGCGCGCCGGCGTACGTGGTGTTCACCGACGCGACCCTGATGGCGATCGCCGAGGACGTCCCGGCGGACGAGCGCGAACTGTCCCGGATCTCCGGGGTGGGCGCCATGAAACTGGACAAGTACGGCGCCGCTGTGCTCTCGTTGTGCGCGGGGGAAGAGCTCGTGGACGTGGTCGCCGATGAGGCCGCGGACGGGCTCGTGGGGGAGCCGACCGAGCCGGCCTGAGCCGCTCGTGGAGATCACTCCGGAACTCGCCGGAAAAATAGTTTGCGCCCCGTACGCCGCGCGCAATAGCCTGCCGGAGCGGTCAAGGGGACGAGATCGCAAGGCCGTGGAAGGTCACCTTCCGCGTGCCGTTCGAGCATGGCCGGGGTCCGCAAGGATCCACCGGCCACCACAGCTCCGCACAGCAGCACCACGCATTACCGAGCATCACAGAGCTTCACCAGCAGGACCGACCAACATCCGAACACCGGGGCCCGGGGGACTGGGCACCGCGAGACGCCGAGAGGAGGCGAAGACAGTGGGAACCACGAAGATGATCACCAAACTGACTGGCCAGACCGTTTTCGCCATGCCCGCGTGCGCTCCCTCGATGTTCGGCACCCGTGGCACCTCGACCGCCGCCTCGCGTCTGCGCGGCGTGGTCGTTCTGGCCGAAAACGGGCTGGGTCTCCAGGGCACCGATGTCTCCGTTGTCAGTGGCTCCGGCTTCACTGGCCTCGGCGGCGCCGATTCCTTCGAGACGGGTCTGTCCCGTGACTGGGCGATCTTCGGCGGCGGCCTCGAGCTGCGCGACGAGCGACCGACCCAGGCACCGAAGGCAGCGGCAGTGGCAGCCATGCATGGCGGCTATGTGCGCGTCTCCGGTGCCGGAGCAGCCAAGCAGGACGAGCAGCTGATCAACCAGGCCCAGGCCGCCCACACGGGCGCCCAGGCCATCCGGATGAGGGCCTTCCGCGGCCCAGAACCCTGGAGTGAACGAACCTGAGTCAGCCTCAGGTCGGTCTCCAGGGCCGCGGAACCCGTCACCACCGGGATCCGCGGCCCTTCTGTTTTGTCCGGTACGTCAAGACGAACCCAGGTCCTCCGGGACCTCCGGTCCGGCCCACCAGCCGCCAGGACCGGAACCACTGAGAAAAGACGAGGAAGAAGTGTCCACGGTCATCACACCGCCCCTCCCGTCCGTACCGACAGACAAGTTCACCAAGGCCGACCAGGCCGACCCCCCGGAGGTTTCCCTGATGCAGCAGCTCAACTCGCTCGACGAGGCCGACGCCCTCGGCCGCACCATCCCGTGCCGCGCCTTCGACCCGGAGGTGTTCTTCGCCGAGACGCCGGCGGACGTCGAGTACGCCAAGTCCCTCTGCGGCACCTGCCCGGTGAAGGAGGCCTGCCTGGCCGGTGCGCTGGAGCGGCGCGAGCCGTGGGGCGTCTGGGGCGGCGAGCTCTTCGTGCAGGGCGTGGTCGTGGCCCGCAAGCGTCCGCGGGGCCGTCCGCGCAAGACCGAGGTCATGGCGTGATCACCGCCGACATGTCCTCCGGTCACGGAACCGCAGGAGTCCGACGGGGAGAGCAGCCCCCGCAGGACAACTCCCTGCGCCGCTCCGTACGCATCGCCGCCGCCAAGGCCGATGCCCGAGCCCACCGCCCCTTCCCGAGCACGCACCACGAGCAGGACCACCACATGACCCCCGTCGCCGATCACGCCGCCAGCTTCGAGCAGAACGCCGAACTCCAGATCCGGAACAGGAACTTCGACATGCATCTCCTCCAGGAATCCCTGGCCCGCGCCCATATGCACGAACGCATCCGCGAGGCCGAGCGCCAACGCCTCGGCGCGCGCGTCGCACGGGCCGTCCGCCTCCGGCGGAAGGCCGAGATCGCCTCGCTGCGCGCCCGCAGGGCGCTTGCCGCCGCCCTGATGTGACGGACCGCCGCCCCACCCCCGGGACCCCCGATCCCGGGAACGGCGCGGCCCGTCCATGGACCAGGCAGAACACGACGAACGACGGGCGCCCCCCTGCGGAAGGGGGCGGCCGTCGCCGTTCGCGGGTGCGGACGCGGCACGTGGGCGCGTCCTGCGGTGCGTCAGTCGGTGAAGCCCGGCAGCCAGGCGGTCAGTTCCTCGTGCATCCGCACGGTCGCGCCCAGCTGGCAGAGCACGCCGATCGTGCTCAGCGTGACCCGGTGGATCAGCAGGTACGACGGCGGCAGGTTGAGCTGCTTGCCGAGGTTGTAGGCGGGCGAGCGGGGATCGGCGATCCGGGCCGCCTGCGCGCGCATCCAGTCCCGGGTGAAGGTGAACTCCTCGACCCGGGTCGGCTCGATGATCGGCAGCAGGTAGTCCAGCACCGCGTCCGGGTCCAGCGTGATGGTGGGCCGGACGAAGCCCTCCTGGCGGAGTAGGTCGTAGACGGCGCCGGCCTCCCCGGCCAGGGCGAGCCGCAGCGAGGTGCCGATCGGCTCCGGCAGCCCGCCCGGCAGCCGGTCCACCGTGCCGAAGTCGAGGACGCCGAGCCTCCGCTCCTCCACCGGGCCGCCGTCGCCCAGCAGCCGGAAGTTGCCCGGGTGCGGGTCGGCGTGCAGCAGGCCGGTGCGGCTCGGCCCGGCGAACAGGAAACGGGCCAGCAGCTGGCCGGCCCGGTCCCGCTCCTCCGGCGAGCCCGAGGCGATCACCCGGGCCAGCGGCGTGCCGTCCATCCACTCGGTGACCAGCACCTGCCCGGACCGGTCGACCACCTGCGGCACGGCGATGTCCGGGTCGTCGGCGAACTCGACCGCGTGGGCCCGCTGGGCCTCGGCCTCCAGGCCGTAGTCCAGCTCCTCCGCGACCCGCGCCCGCATCTCGGCGATCAGCGGCTTCATGTCCATCCCGGGGATCAGCGGGCCCAGCACCCGGGCGAGCCGGGCCAGCTGGCCGAGGTCGCTGAGCAGGGCGTCCCCGGCGCCCGGGTACTGCACCTTGACGGCGACCGACCGGCCGTCGTGCCAGACCGCACGGTGCACCTGGCCGATGGACGCCGCGGCGGCCGGCCGGTCGTCGAAGCTGCGGAACCTCTCCCGCCAGTCCGCACCGATCTGCTCCGCCATCACCCGGTGCACGGTGGCCGCCGGCATCGCCGGGGCCGAGTCCTGGAGCTTCGTCAGCGCGGCCCGGTAGGGGCCCGCCACGTCCTCCGGCAGCGCCGACTCGAAGACGGACAGCGCCTGGCCGAACTTCATGGCGCCGCCCTTGAGCTGACCGAGCGTCGAGAACAGCTGCTCGGCGGTGCGCTGCTGGAGTTCGGCGGTGACCTCCTCGGCCGGTCGGCCGCCCAGCCGCTTGCCCAGCCCGAGCGTGGCACGGGTGGCGAAGCCGAGCGGCAGCGCCGCCAGCCGCGCCGTCCGTGTCACGGCCTTGCGCGGAAGATCGCTCACCCCGGGGCCTCCCAGTCGGATCGCGCCCGCCGGGGCGGCCCGGCGCGGAGCACCGGACACGGCCTGCCGCCGGGCAGTGGTCACCACGCCATTGTGCCCGCTCGGCACCCCGGATCCGGCGAATCATCCGGACTGGCATTCGGGCGCGCAACCGGAGGGGGAGGCGCGCCCGGCACGATTCACCCCCACGGCCCACCGGAGGGCCGTCGCGGGCGGGCCGGCCGCACGGGTTCACCCGCCCGGGGGAGGCCCGGCGGACGGCCCGGGCGCGACGGCCGCCCGAACGAGGGACCGGCCCGCCGGGGGAGTCGTCCGGACGGAGAGCCCCGTCCGGACGGGGAGCCGGCCGATCGGGGGAGCCGTCCGAGGTGTGCGTGGGGGATCCGGCCGCGGGTGCAGGCCCGGACGAATGCCGTCCCCGGGAGGTGCCGCCCCCGGGAGGTACCGCTCGCGGTCGGGGCCGGTCGGACGGCCGCGGGAGCGGTCATGTCCCGCCCCGGCCCGCGCCCGAGCAGGCGCCCGCGCCCGGGACGGCCAGCGGTGGCCGTCCGCCCGGCCACTGGCACCCGCAGGAGGGGTGGGCGGGCAGCCTCAGCCGCCGCACCATGCCGTCCGCCGCGGAGAGCTCGCACCAGCCGTCCACGCTCGGCGGCAGCACCCCGTCCAGGAAGAGCTGCGCGTGCAGCGCGGCCAGCCCGGCGACCGCGGTGGCCAGCGCGCTGTCGCAGGCGGGGCGGCGGGCCGGGCCCGCGCCGGTGCCCTCCAGCTGGGCCAGCAGCCCGGGCCAGCCCTCGTCCTCGTCGGCCCGGGTGAGCGCGGCGCAGCCGCCGCACGCGGACGACCCGGGCACCACCAGCGGCCCGACCACGCCCAGGTGCTCCAGCACGCCCACGTAGAGGTGCGGCACACCCGACCGGGCCAGCTCGTGCGCCTCCACGGCGCGGCCCGTCCAGGCACCGGCGCCGTCGCGGGGCGCCAGGACGACCAGGGCGGGCAGCCCGGCCGCGACCGGGGCGGGGCGGTGCCGCTCGGCCGGGGCCGCCGCGGCGGCCCGCAGCACGGCCTCCCGGGCCGCGGTACTGCGCAGCCGTCCGACGTCGGTGGGCGGGATCCCGGCGGGGGAGCAGTCCCCCGGTTCGACCCGGCCGCCGTCGGCCACCGTCACGGCGCCGATGCCGCCCGCCGACAGGACGGCGGCCAGCGCCGCCCCGACCCGTCCGGCACCGCGGACCTCCACCCGGGCCCGCCGGCGGGCGGCGATCACCTCGGCGGCCTCGCCCGGCTCGGGGTGGACGAGGGAGAGGCCCGCCGCATCCGGCCCCAGGACCTCCCGCTGCGGCTGCGGGAAGCCCTCCAGCGCCCTCGCGAGGGCCTCGGCGTCGTCCAGCAGCTCGCCGTCGGCCAGCGAGTCGAGCAGGGCCCGTCCCAGGCCGGGGTCGAGGCCGAGCCGCTCGCCGGCCGCGAGCAGCTCCGGGGTGTCGCGGGTGCCGTCCACGAGGTCGAGGAAGGCCGCGACGGCGGCGTCGGCCTGCTCGACCAGCCGGGCGTACCGGCGGACGGTGCCGAACTGGAGGGTCAGCTCGTCCCGCCTGAGGCGGGCGAGTCCGGGCTTGAGCATCGGGCGCATGGGCGTCACTCCGGTGCGGGCGTGCGGGCGGACGGTGGAGGCGAACGGGTGCGGCAGGGTGCGGGCGCGGGAGGGGCGCCGGGGCCAGGTGGGTGACCCCGCCGACGGCAGGATGCCCGAGGCGGCGCCGGCCCGTGAAACGCGTTGTCCACAGGCCCGGTCGGCTTGTACGACCATCTGTGCGTACACCCTGTGGACAACTTCCGTTCGCCCGGTGTGCGCCGACCCTGCACCCGGCCGGCGGCGTCGGCGGCACCGATCTGTCCGACCCTGCGGGTAACGTCGGGTGTCATGGCGGCCGAACCGGACACCCGATCCCCCTCGCCGCGCCGGCGTACCCGGGCCGCCTCCGGGTACGGCGCCGCGGCCGCGGGTGCGCACGGGCGCACCCGGCAGGCGGAGCCCCCCGAGCAGCACGGGACGGCCCCCGAGCCGACCCCCGAACCGTCCGCCGAGCCGTCCACGGCGCTCTCCGGGGCCCTGCCGGCGGTCGACCGGTCGACGATCGAGGTCCGCCGCAGCACCCGCCGCAGCCGCACCGTCTCCGCGTACCGCGAGGGCGACCGCACGGTCGTGCTGATCCCGGCCCGGATGTCCAAGGCCGAGGAGCAGCGCTGGGTCTCGCAGATGGTCGAGCGGCTCGCCCGCCAGGAGAGCCGCCGCACCCTCGGCGACGACGCGCTGGAGGCCCGCGCCCGGGACCTGTCGGCGGAGTACCTGGGCGGCCGGGCGGTGCCGCGCCGGGTCCGCTGGGTCACCAACCAGAACTCCCGCTGGGGCTCCTGCACCCCGGCCGAGGGCTCGATCCGGCTCTCCCACCGGCTGCAGGGCATGCCCGGCTACGTGGTCGACTACGTTCTGCTGCACGAGCTGGCGCACCTGCTGGTGGCGGACCACGGCCCGCGGTTCTGGGCGCTGCTGGAGGCCTACCCGCGCACCGAGCGGGCCCGCGGCTACCTGGAGGGGGTGGCCGCCGCCGGCCGGCTGCCGCACCTGCCGGGTGCCCGCGGGGGCACCGCCGGGGACGCCGCCGGAGGGCCGACGGCGGAGGAGCGGACCGCGGACGGAACCGCGGACCCCGACGGCTGCGACTGACGACGAGAAACCGCTGTGGTCGGGGCTGCTGCCGGGGCGGGCCGCTGGGATAGGGTCTCCGGGATCAGCAGCCGTACGGGAGGGGGCCGGTCCGCGCCATGTCCAGGGAACTCGTCAAGGCGTCCCGTGTCCGGATCAGCGAGCTGACCGCGAGCACCGAGCTCTACCTCGGGGTGCACATCGCGGCGCCGGGGCTGACCTTCGACATCAGCTGCTTCGGCCTGGACGCCGAGGAACGGCTCAGCGACGACCGCTACTTCGTCTTCTTCAACCAGCCGGCCAGCCCCGAGCAGTCGATCCGGCTGCTGGGCGCGCAGGGCGGCGACTCGGAGTCCTTCGCGGTGGCGCTGCCCGCCGTGCCGGAGGCCGTCCACAAGCTGGCGCTCACCGCCACCATCGACGGCGACGGGCAGATGTCGCAGGTGGCCTCCGGCTACGTGCGGATCGTGGCCGGCGGCACCGAGGTCGGCCGGTACAGCTTCACCGGCGCCGAGTTCTCCACCGAGCGGGCCGTGATGCTTGCGGACGTCTACCGCCGGGGCGGCGAGTGGCGGTTCGCCGCGGTCGGGCAGGGCTTCGACGGCGGGCTGCGCGCCCTGCTGGAGAACTTCGGCGGCGAGGCCCTGGAGGACGAACCGGCCGAGGCCGCCCCCACGAGTGCTGGAGCCCCGGCGGCCCCGGCCGCCTCGGTGCCGCAGCAGGCCCCGCCCCCGCCGGCCGCCGTCCCCGCGCCGCAGCAGTCCCCCGACGCGACCCTGCTCGCCGTACCCGTACCAGTACCCGTCCCCGTTCCCGCGGCGCCCGCCGCCCCGCCGGCGCCGTACCCGGACGCGACCCTGCTCGCCGTGCCCGTGCCGCCCGCGGCGGGGCCGCCCGCGCCGTCGCTGCCGCCGCAGCCCGCCGGGGTGCGGATCTCGCTGACCAAGTACGCGGAGCTGACCAAGTACAGCGACGCCGCGGCCGGCCAGGACTGGGTGAAGCAGAACGACAAGCTCGTCCGGGTCAGCCTGACCAAGGGCAGGGACGTGCTGGCCCTGCAGGGCAGCATGGTCGCCTACCAGGGCAAGGCCGACTTCGCGCACGAGGGCTCGGGCATGCTGCGCACCCTGGTCGGCAACCTGACGGGCCAGCAGCTGAAGCTGATGCGGATCACCGGCGAGGGGCAGGTCTTCCTCGCCGACGAGGCCTGCGACCTGCACGTGGTGCGCCTGGAGGGCGACTCCTTCTGCGTCGGCTCGGACCGGGTGCTGGCCTTCGAGGCCGGCCTGGAGCACGAGGTGCGCCGGATCGAGGGCGAGGGCCTGCCGAACGGCGGCTTCTTCACCCTGCAGTTCAGCGGCCACGGGACGGTGGTGGTGAAGACCAACGGCACCCCGGTGGTGCTGCCGGTCACCCCGACCCCGGAGACGTACGTCGACGTGCAGGCGCTGGTCGCCTGGTCCCGCGGCTCGCAGGTGATCACCACCGCGCCGGTGCGGATCCGCCGCTCCGCCTACGCCGGGCACGCGGCGGAGTCGTACAGCCTGCAGTTCCGCGGCGCCCCGGGGAACTTCGTCGTCGTCCAGCCGTTCGAGGTCTGAGGTCCAGGAGGAGTCATGCAGGCACAGTTCCTCTCCGGGGGCGGGCTCGACGCGTACCGGGCCGCCGACACCGGGGCGCGGATGAGCAACCACGGCACCGCGATGTGCCGGGTGGCGCTGACGTCCGCCGCCGACGTCTACGCCAAGGCCGGCGCGATGGTGGCCTACGACGGCTTCCTGCAGTACGAGCCGGTGCCGCAGTCGCTGCGCCGGGCGCTCGGCGAGTGGGCGTCCGGCGAGCGCAGCCCGCTGCTGCGCTGGACGGGGGACGGCACGCTCTACCTCGCCGACCTCGGCGCCGACGTGCTCAACGTGCAGCTCGCCGAGGAGTCCCTGTCGGTGAACGGCGCGCACCTGCTCGCCATGGACGCCACCCTGGGCTGCGCCGTGGAGAAGGTCCGCGGCCCGGCCCTGCTGGCCGGCACCGGCCTCTACAACGTCACCGTGACGGGCAGCGGCTGGGTCTCCGTCACCTCCCGCGGGGTGCCCGTGGTGCTGGACTGCTCGGAGACCGAGACCTTCGTCGACCCGGACGCGCTGGTCGCCTGGACGACCGGCCTGGAGGTGCGCACCCGCCGGACGGTCAAGGTCGGATCGCTGATCGGCCGCGGCAGCGGCGAGGCGATGCAGCTCGGCTTCCGGGGCCACGGCTTCGTCGTGGTGCAGCCCAGCGAGGACACCGGCGACCGTCTCAAGATCCGCGGCTGAGAACCGAGTTCGAGGAGCCCTTCGTGCAGAGCCCCCTCCTGGCGCACACCGCCGGCACCGGCACCGACCGCTTCGCGCTGCAGAACCCGCAGCTGCTGCGGGTCACCCTGGACGGCCGGTCCGAGGTGCTCGCCCGCACCGGCGCGATGGTCGCCCACGTCGGCAAGGTGGACTTCACCGGCTGGACGCCGCCCTCCGGCAACCGCCGCGGCAACCGCAGCGGCGGCGGCAACGCGGGCAACCGGCAGCGCGACGCCGGCGCGCTCGACCTGATGCGCTGCACCGGCACCGGCACCGTCTACCTCGCCAACCTGGCCCAGCACCTGCACGTCCTGCAGCTGAGCCAGGAGCGCCTGGTCGTCACCAACAGCTACGTGCTGGCGCTCGACACCACGCTGGACTGGCACACCGTCGCGATCGAGAACGGCGACCGGATCGCCGGCGTCGGCAGCCGCTGTCTGGAGGTCTCGGGCACCGGCGGCCTGGTGCTGATGACCTCCGGCCGACCGCTGGTGATGCCGGTCGAGCCCGGCCGCTACGTCTACGGCGACGCCGACGCGGTGGTCGGCTGGTCCTCCGGCCTGGAGGTGCAGCTGCAGGCGCAGAGCACCAACACCGAGGCCTGGCGCCGGCGCGGCACCGCGACGGAGGGCTGGGAGCTGGCCTTCACCGGCAGCGGCTTCGTGATCGTGCAGCCCAGCGAGCTGCTGCCGCCGCAGCGGGTGCCGCGCGGCTGACGCCGGGGCGGCAGGGCCGAAGGCGACAGGGACGAAGGCCGCCCCCGGTGCGCCGTCGGGCGCGGGGGCGGGCCTTCGTGTGCGGAGCGGGTCAGACCAGGGCGCGGGCGATCCCGACCAGGGTGCGCACCGAGCCGTCGCTGAGCTCGGGCAGCCCGTCGAAGCCGAACCAGCGCAGGTCCAGCGACTCCTCGCTGATCAGCTCCTGCGCCCCGGGCGGGGCGACGGCCACGTACTGCACGTCGAGGTGGGTGTTCTCCGGGCGGTCCTTGCCGGCGCAGCGCACCTGGTGGCGGTCGAGCTTCACCGGCACCGGCCGGCCGTCGACGCCGGTGAGCAGGGACAGCCCCGCGATGCCGGACTCCTCGGTGGCCTCGCGCAGCGCGGCGCCGGCGAGCGTGTCGTCGCCGGGCTCGCAGTGGCCGCCCATCTGCAGCCAGCGGCCGACCTTCGGGTGGAGCGTCAGCAGCACCCGGCCGGCGGCCGGGTCCACCACCACCGCGCTGGCGGTGATGTGGGCGGGCAGGCAGGCCCGCATCAGCCCGTCGGGGTGGCCGGCCAGGTGGTCGAGGTAGTCGAGCCGCAGCTGGTCCTGGCCGGGGTCGGCGGACTTCCAGTCCTGAAGGGTGCGGACGGCGTCCTGGTGCAGGGCGTCGCTCACTTGCCGTTGTCCTTGTCCTCGTCGGTGCCCTCGGTGCCCTCAGTGCCCTCGGCGCGCTCGGTGCCGCCGGTGCCGGGCTTGTCCTCGCCGCGGGCGGCGTCGCCGAGCAGCTTGTCGAGGGCGTCGAAGTCGATACCGCCCTCCTCGGCGCGGTGCACGAAGCCGTCGGGGTCGTCCAGGTCTGCGGCGGTCGGCAGCATGTCCGGGTGCTCCCAGAGGGCGTCGCGGCCCTCGATGCCGCGGGCGTCGGCGAGCGAGGCCCACAGCCGGGAGGCGTCCCGCAGCCGGCGCGGGCGCAGTTCCAGCCCGACCAGGGTGGCGAAGGTCTGCTCGGCCGGGCCGCCGGTGGCGCGGCGCCGGCGCAGCGTCTCGCGGAGCGCCGCGGCCTGCGGCAGGTGCGGCTGGGCGGCGGCGTGCACGACCGCGTCCACCCAGCCCTCGACGAGCGCGAGCGCCGTCTCCAGCCGGGCCAGGGCGGCCTTCTGCTCGGGGGTGTCCTCGGGCTGGAGCAGACCGCCGGCCAGCGCCTCCTGGAGGGCCTCCGGGTTGGTCGGGTCGAGCTGGCCGACCAGCTCCTCCATCCGCGAGGTGTCGACCTTGATGCCGCGCGCGTACGCCTCGACCGCGCCGAACAGGTGCGCCCGCAGCCACGGCACGTGGGCGAAGAGGCGCTGGTGGGCGGCCTCGCGCAGGGCGAGGTAGAGCCGCACCTCGTCGGCGGGCACGCTCAGGCCCTCGCCGAACTCGGCGATGTTCTGCGGCAGCAGCGCGGCCTTGCCGGACGGGGCGAGCGGCAGGCCGACGTCGGTCGAGCCGACCACCTCGGCGGCGAGCGCGCCCAGCGCCTGCCCGATCTGGGTGCCGAACATGGCGCCGCCCATCGAGCGCATCACGCCCATCAGCGGGCCGGCCATGGCCTGCATCTCCGGCGGCAGCACGCCGCCCATGGCGTTGCCGACCCGCTCGGCGACCGGGTCGACCAGGTCCTTCCAGACCGGCAGGGTCGCCTCGATCCACTCGGCGCGGCTCCACGCCACGGCGGTGGTCGAGCCGGACGGGAACTCGGTGGCCGCGTCCAGCCACAGCTCGGCGAGGCGGACGGCCTCGACGACCGCGGTGCGCTCGGCCGCACCGACCGAGCGGTCCTTGCTGCGGCCCTCGGCGGGCTCGGCGACGACCGTCTGCCGGGCGATGTTCTGCGCCAGCTCCCAGTTCACCGGGCCGCCGTCGAAGGACAGCATCTGGCCGAGCTGCTGGAACGCCGCGCCGAGGTCGTTGGGGTTGAGGTTGCCCATCATCGCGCCGAAGGGGTTGTCGCCGCCGGCGCCGCCCATGCCGAACAGCGCACCGAGCGGGTTGCCCGCGCCGAAGCCGAAGGGCTGCTGCGGGGTCTCGTCCTGGCCGCCCCCGCCCTTGGCGGCGGCGTCGCCCTGGTCGTCCTGCTTGCCCTTGCCGTCCTCGGGCTCCTCGGGCGGGACGGAGAATCCGAAGGGGAGGTCGCTCACGGGGTCCTCAGATCTGCTCGGCCGTCACGCGGGTTGTGGCGGGGAATTCGTGTGCCCGCGGAGGCGGGACGTGTCCATGGTCTCGCGGCCCGATGGCGCCGGGTGCGCCCGCCGGGCCCTTGCCTCGGGCAGGATGGACGGTACGTGACACTCGTACGTACGCACATAAGCTAACCGTGGAGGATGGCCGGTGAGTTCCCCGCCTTCGGACGTTCGCTCTGGGCTGACCGGAGGTGAGGACGACAGCGCGGCCGCCGCGGCTTCGCCGTCTCCAGCCTACGGCGGCAGGCCGCTGACCGTGGCCGTCACCGGGGCGGCCGGCGTGCTCGGCGAGCGGGTCGCGGCCCGGCTGGTCGACTCCCCGGGGGTCCGCCGGGTGCTCGCGATCGACGACCGCCGCGGCGAGGTGCCCGGTGTGCAGTGGCGGATCCTGGACGTCCGCGACCCGGCCGTGGCGGAACGGCTGGCCGGCGTCGACGTGGTCGTCCACCTGGCCATGGACCTCGGCATGGAGACCGACCCGCGGGCCCGGAGCGCGTACAACGTGCGGGGCGCGCAGACCGTGGTGACCGCCGCCGCGGCGGCCGGCGTCTCCCGGGTGGTGCTCTGCACCTCGGCGATGGTCTACGGCGCGCTGCCGGACAACGAGGTGCCGCTCGCCGAGGACTCCGAGCTGCGGGCCACCGAGGAGGCCACGCTTGTCGGCGACCTGCTGGAGATCGAACGGCTCGCCCGGCGCGCCCCGCGCGCCCACCCGGGCCTGCAGATCACCGTGCTCCGCCCGGCGGTGGTGGTCGGCCCGGGCATCGACACCGTGCTGACCCGGCACTTCGAGGCGCCGCGGCTGCTGGTGGTGGCCGGCTCGCGGCCGTGCTGGCAGTTCTGCCACGTCGACGACCTCGCCTCGGCGCTGGAGTACGCGGCGCTCGGCCTGGTCGAGGGCGAGGTCACCGTCGGCTCCGACGGCTGGCTGGAGCAGGAGGACGTCGAGGAGCTCTCCGGCATCCGCCGCATGGAGCTGCCGGCCTCGCTCGCCCTCGGCACCGCGGCCCGGCTGCACCGGCTCGGCCTGACCCCGGCCCCGGCCGGCGACCTCGCCTACACCATGTACCCGTGGGTGGTCTCCGGCAGCCGGCTGCACGAGGCGGGCTGGCGCCCGGAGCACAGCAACGAGGAGGTGCTCGCCGAGTTGCTCGCCCAGGTCTCCGGCAAGCACGCGGTGGCCGGCCGCCGGCTCGGCGGCAAGGAGGCGGCGACCAGCCTGGGCGCGGCCGGCGCCACCGTCGCGTTGGTCGGCACCGCCGCCCTGGTCCGCCGGGCCCGCAAGCGGCGGCGGTTCTGAGCCGTCGCCCGCCCTGCCCGACCCTGCTCCGGCGTTCCGCTCTGCGGAATGCTCCAATCGTGATGCGGAAGCCCTTGCCGGGCGGCATCCCTCATGGGGAATCATGGTGACCATGTCCGAGAACCACGACCCGATCCGCCTGCTCGCCATCCGCGACACCCCGCTGTCGCTGGACGAGGTGTACGAGGCGGTCGGCGACGACGCGGCCGGCGGCACCACGGTCTTCGTGGGGACGGTCCGCGACCACGACGGCGGCAAGTCCGTCTCCGCGCTGGAGTACAGCGCCCACCCGACGGCCGAGCACGAGATGCGCCGGATCGCCGAGAAGATCGTCGCGGACTTCCCGGTGAAGGCGCTGGCCGCGGTGCACCGGGTCGGCCGGCTGGAGATCACCGACAAGGCCGTCATCGTCGCCGTCTCCTGCGCGCACCGCGGCGAGGCCTTCGAGGCGGCCCGCCGCCTGATCGACGACCTCAAGCACCAGGTGCCGATCTGGAAGCACCAGGTCTTCAGCGACGGCGAGGAGGAGTGGGTCGGCGCGGGCACCTGCTGACCCCGCCGTCCCCCGTTCGCCCCATCGCCCGCCGGGGCCGCCCCCGGGCACCCGCCCCGGTGCGCGGCGGCCCGCGGCGCCCTCCCGGCCCGCTGTCCCGGCCCCGCGGCGGCCCCGCCACGGGTGTGCCACGACCCTGCCGCGGACGCACCGCGGCCGTAACCCGGCGCCCCCTGCCGCCGTTGTCTGCGCGGACGGTTAATCTGCTGATAGACACGACGAGCTGGGAGTACGGACATGGCTGCGCTCGCCTGGTTGATCATCCCCGTCGCCGCCGCACTGGCCGCCATGGTCTGGGCGGGCTGGGCGGCCCGCACCCCCCGCGCCACCGGTGATCCGGCCTCGCTCGCCGAGCACGAGCGGTTCCGCGCCGCCATGGAGCGCTCCACCGTCGGTTCCGGCGACGGCCCCCGCCGCTGAGGCCCCGGGCCGGGCAGCGCCCCACCGCCGCCTTCCCGTACTGTCGATCCATGCCACGCCGCTCCGCGACGATGCTCGCCGCCACCCTGATGCTCATAGGTCTGCTGTGCGCCTCCGTGCTGATGCGGGTGCCGTACACCGAGATGAGCCCGGGCCCGACCTACAACACGCTCGGTGAGCAGGAGAAGAAGTCGGGCGGCTCCGTCCCGGTGATCGCGATCAGCGGCCACGAGACGTACCCGACGAGCGGGCACCTCAACATGACGACGGTGCAGGTCACCGGCGCCAAGTACGAGCCGAGCCTGGTCTCGGCGGTGATCGGCTGGCTGCGCAAGGACGTCCTCGTCGTGCCGCACGACAACGTCTACCCGAAGGGCCAGACCGACAAGGAGGCCCAGCAGGAGAACGCCGAGCAGTTCGCCTCCTCCGAGGACAGCGCCAAGACGGCGGCGCTCAAGCAGCTCGGCATCCCGGTCGGCACGCAGATCGTGGTCTCCTCGGTGGTGGCCGGCGGGCCCTCCGAGGGCAAGCTGCACGCGGGCGACCGGATCGTCGCGGTGGACGGCACCCCGGTGACCGCCAAGGAGCAGGTGGCCGCGCTGGTCACCAAGCACAAGCCGGGCGAGACGGTGGAGTTCACGGTCGTCCCGCACACCGCGGCCGCGGGCGGCACGGCGGGGACGAACGGCTCGGCGGGGACGAACGGCTCGGCGACCGACAAGGCGGCCGAGAAGAAGGTCGCCGTCACCACCGGCAAGGCCTCCGACGGCCGGGCCATCGTCGGCATCCTGCCGGGCAACGACCACACCTACCCGTTCACCATCGACATCGGCCTGCAGGACGTCGGCGGCCCCAGCGCCGGCCTGATGTTCTCGCTCGGCATCGTGGACAAGCTGACGCCCGGTGACCTGACCGGCGGCAAGTTCGTCGCCGGCACCGGCACCATCAGCGACGAGGGCGAGGTCGGCCCGATCGGCGGCATCCAGATGAAGCTGATCGCGGCCCGGGACAAGGGCGCCGAGTACTTCATGACGCCGGCCGAGAACTGCTCCGAGGCGGGCAAGGGCACCCCGGACGGCCTGACCCTGGTCAAGGTGGACAGCCTCGGCGGCGCGCTGAAGGCACTGGACCAGATCCGCTCCGGCAACACCTCGGCGCTGCCGTCCTGCCCGAAGTAGGAGCCGCGGGAACGGGCCGGGGCGCCCCGCGGGCGCCCCGGCCGGCCCGGCTCAGGAGAAGGTGGCCAGCAGGGCCTCGGTGAGCCCCGGCACCAGGTCGGGGCCGGTCAGCACCTCGCGGGCGACGTCCTTCTCGCGCAGCCGCAGGGCGATCTCCCGCGAGCCGTCGCGCAGCACCGCGGCGGTGATCCGGACCTCCTGCCGCTGCGGGTGGTTCGCCACCCAGCCGGCGAGCTCCTTCTCGGTGGCGTTCTTCGGGCGGGACTGCTCGGCACCGGGGGGCAGCATCAGCCGCTCGACCACCAGCGCGCAGCCGACCACCTGGTCCGGCCAGGCGATGGTGCCGAGGAACTTGTCCAGCTCGGCGCCGGCCGGCAGCTCGTCCTGCTCGACCGGGGTCAGCCCGGTGGCCTCGTCGGCGGCCAGGCCGAGCTGGCGGGCCAGCTTCGGGTCGGCCTTGCGCAGCGCGGCGGTGTCGACCAGCGCGAACAGCCGGGCGGGGAGGTCCCAGCCGAGGGTGGCCGCGTACTCGTCGATCTCCAGGGCGGCGCGGGTCAGCGGGGACGCGGCCGGCGGCAGGCCGTCGGCGGGCGTGAGGGGTGCATCGGACATGCCCCAATCCTCACACGTCCGCGGTGCCCGGAAGCCCCGCCGGGCCCGGTAACGGTCGGGTCTCGGGAGGGCCGGCGGGCGGCCCGGCGGGAACTCAGGTGAAGACGGTCTAAGTTGCACAGGGGACCGATCCGACCACGTTCACGACACAGCAGAGGTGCCACCTTGGTTTTCCAGATGCCGGACCGCCCGGAGCCGGGCTTCCGCGCCAGAGTCGGCCCGCCCTCGCGGCGCACCAGGGTCCTGCTGCTGACGGCGGGCGTGCTCGCCGTGCTGTTCCTGCTGTTCGCGCTGGTGTCCGGCTTCTGGACGGACTGGCTGTGGTTCAAATCGGTCGACTACGCCACGGTCTTCACCACCCAGCTGCGGACGAAGGCCGGGCTGTTCGCCGTCTTCGGCCTGCTGATGGCCGTGGTGGTCGGCGCCAACGTCTGGCTGGCGCACCGGCTGCGGCCGCCGATGGCCGCGATGTCGGTCGAGCAGCAGAGCCTGGACCGCTACCGGGCGGGCGTGGCGCCGTACAAGAAGTGGCTGCTGGTCGCGGTCGCGCTGCTGGTCGGCCTGGTCGCCGGCGCCGCGGCCTCCGGGCAGTGGCGCACCTGGCTGCTGTGGACCAACCGGACGCCGTTCGGGGTGAAGGACCCCCAGTTCCACCGGGACGTCGCCTTCTACGCCTTCGACCTGCCCTGGTACGAGTTCCTGCTGGGCTTCGCGTTCAGCGCGGTGATCGTCTCGCTGATGGCCTCCGTGCTGGTGCACTACCTGTACGGCGGCCTGCGCCTGCAGGGTCCGGGCCGCCGGGCCAGCCGCGGCGCGCAGGGCCACCTCGCGGTGCTGCTGGGCGTGTTCGTGCTGCTGAAGGCCGTCGCCTACTGGCTGGACCGGTACGGCCTGGCGGTCAAGTCCGGCGCGTACAAGGGCGTCGACGGCTGGACGGGCCTGCGCTACGTGGACGCCAACGCCTTCCTGCCGGCCAAGACCATCCTGTTCTTCGTCGCCGTCATCTGCGCGCTGCTCTTCTTCCTGACGCCGATCCGCCGCACCTGGGCGCCGGCGCTGATCGGCTTCGGGCTGATGGCGCTCTCCGCGGTGCTGATCGGCGGGGTGTACCCGGCGATCGTGCAGCAGTTCCAGGTCAAGCCGAACGAGCAGGCCAAGGAGACGCCGTACATCCAGAAGAACATCGACGCGACCCGCAAGGCCTACGGCATCGCGGACACCGAGACCCAGCAGTACGACCCGAAGGACGCCGCCAAGGCGGGCGCCGCCGCGCCGGACGCGCAGACGATCGCGGACATCCGCCTGCTCGACCCGAACGTGGTCGCGCCGACGTTCCAGCAGAACGAGGCGCTGCGCAAGTACTACGCCTTCCCGCGGACGCTGGACGTCGACCGGTACGGCAACCAGGACACCGTGCTCGGTGTCCGCGAGCTGGACCTGAGCGGTGTCCAGCAGCGGAACTGGATCAACGACCACTTCAAGTACACCCACGGCTACGGCGTCGTCGCCGCCAAGGGCAACCAGGTCGACGGCAACGGCAACCCGGTCTACACCCAGTCCGGCCTGCCCACCGACGGCACCTTCGGCGACTACCGCCAGCGGGTGTACTACGGCGAGAAGACCCGGACGTACTCCATCGTCGGCGGCAGCAACCAGGAGATCGACTACACCTCCGAGAGCGGCGCCGACCAGACCTTCACCTACGACGGCGGCAGCGGCGTCTCGCTGGACAACCCGCTGACCCGGGCCGCGTACGCGATGAAGTTCTCCGAGCCGCAGATCCTCTACTCGGGGGCGATCACCGACGGCGCCCGGGTGATCTACGACCGCACGCCCAAGGAGCGGGTGGAGAAGGTCGCGCCCTGGCTGTCGATCGACGCCGACCCGTACCCGGTGGTGCAGGACGGCAAGCTGGTCTGGGTGCTGGACGGCTACACCACCTCGGACGGCTACCCGTTCTCCTCCAAGACGGCCCTGGGCGAGTCGACCAAGGACTCGCTGACCGACCAGCGCGGCCGCACCCTGACCGCCGTCAACACGGTCAACTACATCCGCAACTCGGTGAAGGCCACGGTCGACGCGTACACCGGTGACGTGACGCTGTACCAGTGGGACGAGAACGACCCGGTGCTGAAGACCTGGATGAAGGCCTTCCCCGGCACGGTCAAGGCCCGTTCGGCGATCCCGGCCGCGCTGATGCCGCACCTGCGCTACCCGCAGGACCTCTTCAAGGTGCAGCGCGACCTGCTCGGCCAGTACCACATGACCGACGCCGACGCGTTCTTCAACGGCACGGACATCTGGCAGGTGCCGCTCGACCCCACCACCAACACCGGTGAGGTCCAGCCGCCGTACTACCTGACGCTGAAGATGCCCGGCGCCCCGTCGGCCAGCTTCTCGCTGTCCAGCAGCTTCGTGCCGGGCGGCCGCGACAACCTGGCGGCGTTCATGGCCGTCGGTGCGGACCCCGGTCCGGAGTACGGCAAGATGCGCGTGCTCAAGATCCCGGCCGGATCGGGCGCGCTCGGGCCCAAGCTGACCCAGGCGAAGTTCAACTCCGAGAAGGCGGTGGCCAACCAGCTCACCCTGCTGAAGACCGGCAGTGACTCCGACATCGAGTACGGCAACCTGCTGACCCTGCCGGTCGGCGGCGGCCTGCTCAACATCGAGCCGGTCTACCTGCTGGGCCGCGGCGCCAAGGCGCCTGTGCTGCAGAAGGTGCTGGCGGTCTACGGCGACAAGGTGGCCCTGGAGGACAACCTGGCCAAGGCGCTCGCCGCCGTGCTGCCCGGCGCGTCCGGCAGCGCGACGACCACACCGACCGCCCCCGCCACACCGACCACGCCCACTCCCACCACACCCGGCACGGGCGCGAACCCGGACCTGCAGAAGGCGCTGCAGGACGCCCAGAAGGCCTTCACCGACGGTCAGACCGCGCTGAAGAACGGCGACTGGGCGGCGTACGGGCAGGCGCAGAAGGCGCTCCAGGAGGCGCTGGACCGGGCCGCCAAGGCGCAGCCGGGCAGCGCCCCGGCGAGCCCGGCGCCCTCCGCGTCGCCGTCGCCGTCGGCCTCGGCGTCGCCCTCCGCCACCCCCTGAGCTGCGAGAACCGATTTGTTGGTCCACCCTGCGTCCGTGCTATGGTTTTCTCACCGACGCGGGGTGGAGCAGCTCGGTAGCTCGCTGGGCTCATAACCCAGAGGTCGCAGGTTCAAATCCTGTCCCCGCTACTGAAGATCAGGGCCCGGAGGCCGCCAGATCAATCTGGCGCTCCGGGCCCTGTCGTTTTCCGATCAAGAGGGGGTCGGCTCCGGTAGTATCGATTCGGCCGCCCCGGCCCCGTCGTCGCTGCCGGGGTTTGTGCGGCCCGATGTCGGGAAATCGACAAAGCGCTGAAGCACTCCCGCAAGCTTCGGCCCGCCCCGCCCAGACGTGGTCCGGGGCAGGTGTACGCGGGTTCCGGGTGATGCGACGATGGACCACATGGGGGAAGCCGAACGGCTGTTGACTCCTTATCGGACCGACACCCTTTCGGACCGGCAGGGGGCGGCGGGCGCCGACACGGCGCCCCCGGCGGATGCCGCAGCACTCTGGGGGAGCGGGAGCCGGCATGAAGCTGATCGGTAGGAACGACACGGGGGCGAGGTCCGTACCGGCCGCCGCGCCGCAGACGCACGCCGAGGCCGACACCGACGCCTGGGCGCAGTCCGCCGAGGACACCCAGCAGGGCCTGCCGGCCCAGCGCAGCTACGGCCCCGAGAGCCTCGTCCGGATCTCCGCCCAGCAGCTCGTCGACGCCGTCGGCCGCTACCCGGCCGCTGCGGACGACGAGCCCGCCGCCGAACCGGAGGACGCCGCCAGCTTCGAGACCGCCCTCGCCGCCCGCGAACAGGCCGCCCTGGAGAGCCGGCACCGCTGCGCCGCGGACGCCGGCGACCCCGGCGCCGCCAGCCAGCTCGGCGCGATGCTGCTGCGCCGCGGCGACCTGGAGGACGCCGAGCCGTACCTCCGCGCCGCCGCCGCGGCCGGGCTGCGCGCCGCCGCCAACAACCTCGGCGTGCTGCTGCACCAGCGCGGCCACCGCGCCGAGGCCGCCCAGTGGTGGCGGCAGGCCGCCGTCGCCGGCTCCGCGCCCGCCGCGCACGCGCTCGGCCTCCAGCTCCGCGACCAGGGCGAGGAGGAGGCCGCCGAGTACTGGCTGCACTTCGCCGCCGAACACGGCCACCCGCTCGGGGCCTACGCCCTGGGCGACCTGATGGAGCACCGGCGCGACGTCCGGGCCGAGCGCTGGTTCAAGGTGTCCGCCGACGCCGGCCACCGCGAGGCCGCCTACCGGCTCGCCCGGATGCGCGAGGCGGCCGGCGACAAGGAGACCGCCGAGACCTGGTACCGCACCGCCGCCGCGCGCAGCCACGCCCGCGCGGCGCTGCGGCTCGGCGTGCTGCTGGAGGAGCGCCGCGAACTCGACGAGGCGGCCCGCTGGTACCGGCAGTCCGCGCAGAACGGCGAGCCCCGGGCGGCCTGCGCGCTCGGCTTCCTGCTGCGCGACGCGGGCGACCTCGCGGCCGCCGCCGAGTGGTGGCAGGAGGCCGCCGAGGCCGGCGACGGCAACGCCGCCAACGCCCTCGGCGCGCTGCACGCCGGCCGCGGCGAGGCCGCCGAGGCGGAGCGCTGGTACCGCGCCGCGCTGGACGCAGGCGACCACAACGGCGCCTTCAACCTCGGCCTGCTCTGCGCCGGAACGGGCCGCGGGACCCAGGCCGAGCAGTGGTACCGCAAGGCCGCGTACGCCGGCCACCGGGAGGCCTGCAACGCGCTGGCCGTGGTGCTGCTGCAGCGCGGCGACGAGTCCGGCGCCGAGCCGTGGTTCTCCAAGGCCGCCGAGGCCGGCAGCGTCGACGGCGCCTTCAACCTCGGCGTGCTGCACGCGGGCCGCGGCGAACTCCCGCAGGCCCACGAGTGGTACGCCCGGGCCGCCGCCGAGGGGCACGGCGAGGCCGCCCTGCAGCTCGCCGTCGTCCACGAGCAGCGCGGCAACGCCGCCGGTGCGCTGGAGCGCTACCGGCAGGCCGCGGCCGGCGGCTCCGCCGAGGGCGCCTTCCGGCTGGCCGCGGTGCTGGAGCGGCGCGGCGACGCCGACGCGGAGGTCGAGCACTGGTACACGGTGGCGGCCGAGGCCGACCACCGCAGGGCGCAGGTGCGGATGGGCGTGCGCGCCGCCGAGCGCGGCGAACTGCAGACCGCCGAGCACTGGTACCGGCGGGCCGCCGAGGCCGGCAGCCGCAGTGCCGCGTTCAACCTCGGCCTGCTGCTGGCCCGTCACGACGGCGAGAGCGAGGCCGTGCTCTGGTACACCCGGGCCGCCGACGCGGGGCACGGGCGGGCGGCGCTGCGCCTCGCGCTGCTGGCGCTGCGGCGCGGCGAGCCGGTGCAGGCGGAGAACTGGTGCCGGCGGGCCGCGGAGTCCGGCCCGGCCGAGGTGGCGGAGCGGGCGGCGCGGCTGCTCGGTGCGCTGAGCGCGGAGCTGAGCGCGTAGGACGCGCAGGGCGCACGCGGCGGGGTCAGCCGGGCGAGCAGTCCGGACAGAGCCCGCGGTAGGTGATCTCGGCGCCGGTCAGGGTGAAGCCGAAGCGTTCCGCGGAGGGGAGGGCGGCCATCGGGTCGCCCTCCGGGCGGACGTCGCGCACGGTGCCGCAGCCGGAACAGACCAGGTGCTGGTGGGCCCGGTGCGCATTGGGGTCGTACCGCTTGGCGCGGCCGTCGGTGGAGACCTCCAGGATCTCGCCGAGCGAGACCAGTTCGCCGAGCGTGTTGTACACGGTGGCCCTGGAGATCTCCGGGAGTCTCGCCACGGCGCGGGCGTGCACCTCGTCCGCCGTGAGGTGGACGTGGTCGCCTTCGAGCACCTCCGCGACCGCGCGGCGCTGCGAGGTCAGTCGCCAGCCGCGTCCTCGGAGTCGTTCCAGCAGGTCGCTCATGGACCCAGAGTAAGGCACGTTCTCGAATTGGCTCTAGTGTTGACTTGGACTGAGTCCAAGTTAGGATCGGCTCCGATACGACCGGACGACCGAAGGACCCTCCCCATGACCACCCAGGACGAGCTGCGGCCCACCCTCACCACGGAGTCCGGTGCTCCGGTGGCCGACAACCAGAACACCGAGACGGCCGGCACCGGCGGCCCGGCCCTCATCCAGGACCAGCTGCTGTTCGAGAAGCTCGCCCACTTCAACCGCGAGCGCATCCCGGAGCGCGTGGTGCACGCCCGCGGGGCCGGCGCCTACGGCACCTTCACCGTGACCGCCGACGTCACGCCCTGGACCCGGGCGGCGTTCCTCTCCGAGGTCGGCAAGCAGACCGAGACCTTCCTCCGGTTCTCCACGGTGGCCGGCAACCTCGGCGCGGCGGACGCGGTGCGCGACCCGCGCGGCTTCGCGCTGAAGTTCTACACCGAGCAGGGCAACTACGACCTGGTCGGCAACAACACCCCGGTGTTCTTCATCAAGGACGCCATCAAGTTCCCCGACTTCATCCACACCCAGAAGCGCGACCCGTACAGCGGCTCCCAGGAGGCGGACAACGTCTGGGACTTCTGGGGCCTGTCGCCCGAGTCCACCCACCAGGTGACCTGGCTGTTCGGCGACCGCGGCATCCCCGCCAGCTACCGCCACCTCGACGGCTTCGGCTCGCACACCTACCAGTGGCAGAACGAGGCCGGCGAGCACTTCTGGGTGAAGTACCACTTCAAGACCGACCAGGGCATCAAGAACCTCACCCAGGCCGAGGCCAACAAGCTCGCCGGCGAGGACCCCGACAGCCACCAGCGCGACCTGCGCGAGGCCATCGAGCGGGGCGAGTTCCCGACCTGGACGGTCAGCGTGCAGATCATGCCCGCGGCCGACGCCGCGACCTACCGCTTCAACCCGTTCGACCTGACCAAGGTCTGGCCGCACGCCGACTACCCGCTCGTCGAGTTCGGCACGCTGGAGCTCAACCGCAACCCCGACAACGTCTTCGCCGAGGTCGAGCAGTCGGTCTTCTCCCCGGCGCACTTCGTGCCCGGCATCGGCCCGTCCCCCGACAAGATGCTGCAGGGCCGCCTGTTCGCCTACGCGGACGCCCACCGCTACCGCGTCGGCATCAACGCCGACCACCTGCCGGTGAACCGCCCGCACGCCACCGAGGCCCGCACCAACGGCCGCGACGGCCACCTCTACGACGGCCGCCACGGCCGGCAGAAGAACTACGAGCCCAACAGCTTCGGCGGCCCCGTCCAGACCGGCCGCCCGCTCTGGTCCGCCGTCCCGGTCACCGGCACCACCGGCAACCACGAGGCCCCCTCGCACGCCGAGGACGACGACTTCGTGCAGGCCGGCAACCTCTACCGGCTGATGGACGACGGCGCGAAGCAGCGCCTGATCGAGAACCTCTCCGGCTTCATCGCCAAGGTCTCGGCCGACCGCGACGACATCGTCGAGCGGGCGATCGAGAACTTCCGCAAGGCCGACGCCGACTACGGCCGCCGCCTGGAGGACGCCGTCCGCGAGCTGCGCAAGCAGAAGTGACGGCCTGAGACCGCGGGCCCCGGGAGCGCAACGGCGCACCCGGGGCCCGCGACCACGTCCGGGCGGGCACCACCGCCGTCCTAGAGCCGCAGCAGGCCGTCCCGGATCCGCTCCAGCAGCGCCACGGACACGTCCTCGGCCGCCCGCTCGTGCACCCGCACGAACCGCTCCGCCGCCAGGTCGGCGACCAGCACCCGGGCCACCCCCAGCGGCACCGTCAGCAGCGCCGCCAGCTCGGCCACCGACCGCGGGTACTGGCACAGCTCCACGATCCGGTGCCGCTCGAACCCCAGCGGCGCCGCCAGCGCGGCAGGCTGCGCCGTCACCAGCGTCTCCACCCGCAGCTCGTCCCGGACCGGCCTGGTGCGGCCTGCGGTGATCACGAACGGGCGGACCACCTCGTCCGCGTCGAACCCGGTCATCCCGCCACCCCGACCGCCGGCACCGGCCGCACCCCGTCCGCCAGCAGCGCCGACGGCAGCGCCACCGTCGCCGTCACCCCGTGCACCGGTGCCGGGGAGAGCCGCACCACCGCACCCAGGCGCTCCGCCAGCCGGCCCACCACGTAGAGGCCGAGCTGTCCGCCGCCGTCCACCAGGAAGCTCTCCCGCCCCGCGAGCCGGGTGTTCGCCAGGTCCAGCGCCGACTCGTCCAGGCCCGGCCCGTGGTCCGTCACCACGACCAGGCAGCCGTCCACGCCGAGTCGCGCGAACACCTCCACGTCGGTGTCCGGCGGCGAGGCGGTCAGGGCGTTCTCGATCAGTTCGGCCAGCAGGTGCGCCACCTCCGCGACCGCACCCCCGTCGACCAGCACCCCGTCCACCCGGCGCAGCACGACCCGGCGGTAGTCCTCCACCTCGCCCAGCGCCGAGCGGACCACGTCGCCCAGGGCCACCGGCTGCGGCCAGTGGCGCGGACTCGCCTCGCCGACCAGCACCAGCAGGCTCTCCGCATTGCGCCGCATCCGGGTCGCCAGGTGGTCCAGCTCGAACAGGTTCGCCAGCGCCGCCGGGTCCTGCTCGCTCCGCTCCAGCGCCGACAGCAGGCCGAGCTGGCGCATCACCAGCGACTGGTTGCGCCGGCCCAGGCCGGCCAGCGACCGTGCGGTGTTGCGGCGCTGCACCGACTGCTCGACGGCCAGCCGGACGGCCGTCCCCGCCACCCGGTCCAGTGCCGCACCCAGCACCTCCAGCTCCGCGGTGCCCGCCGCCGCGGCCGCGCCCGGCGAGGCCGCCCCGCCGCCCGTCTGCGCCCGCTCCACCGCCTCCGGCAGCACCCGGTCGGCCAGCTCCTCCGCCTCCGCGGCGAGCGCCGCCACCGGCCGGGTGATCGACCGGGTCGCCAGCAGGCCGAGCAGAACCGCGCCGACGGCCGCGGCGAGCGCCAGCCCGGCGTCCACCAGCAGAGCCCGCAGCGCCTGCGAGCGGAGCTCCGCGGCCCGTGCCGACGCGTCGCCGGCCGCCTGGGACTGCACCACGTACAGGCCGTCGACCAGCTCCGTCGCCGCCTGCCACCAGGCGTCCGCGCGGACCGGCAGCCGGGCCGCCGCCCAGCCGTCCAGGGCCTGCTGCTCCATGCCGGCCGCGGCCACCGCGGCGGGGCTGCGGAGCGCGGCGTCCAGCGCGGCGGTCCGTTCGGGCAGGGCGGTGCGCGGCACGTCGGCGAGCGCCGCACCCCGGTCGGCGGTGATCCGCACGAACGCCGGGTAGTCGCCGCCCCGGAACGAGCCGGCCGCGAGCACGCCGCTCAGCGTGCCGCGTTCCAGCGCCGCCGCCTCGGTGGCCCGGCTCAGCGCCTCCAGCGTGGCGAGCGCATCCGCCAGCCGCCGGTCGCCGGTGGTGTCCCGGTCGGCGAAGGCCGCCGCGTTCAGCGCGGTGACCGCGCCCGTGTAGAACCTCAGCGCCTCCGCCCGGTCGGCGGCGCCGGTGTCGGCCCGGCCGCGCAGCCCGGCCAGCGTGCTCAGCCCGGCGAGCGCCGCACGCACCCGCTCCGCGCCGGGCGGGTCGGCGGCCAGGGACCGGTCGAGCGCCCGCCGGGCCGTGTCGGCGGCCTCCCGCTGCGGGCCGACCCTGGCCCGGAACGACTCCTCGCCGCCGAGCAGGCCCGCGGTCAGGCCGCGCTCGCGCTGGAGCTGATGGACGAACTCCTCGGTGGCGACCACCAGGGCCACCCGGTCGCCGGTCCGGCCGGCGTCGGCGAACCGCCCGGCCTGTGCGGCCGTGCCGATCGCGCCGAGGAGCACCAGGGCGCCGGTCGGAAGGGCGAGGAGCAGGGCGAGCCGGTGGCGGATGCTGCTGAGCGTACGCACGTGGGGAGTCCCCCTCGGCAGTGGCCCGGCGGGGTGGGCGCACGGGGAACGGAGGCGCGGTACCGGGTACCGGCCGCTGGCCCGACGAGCCTAGGGGCCTTCTGTTGCAAGGGAGTTGCCGCGACCTCAGCGTCGCCCGCAACGCGCTGCGGGTGGCCGGCAACCTCGCCGACCACCCGCCGAAACACGCCCGCCCGCCGAAACACGCCCGCCGGACGGGCCCGGCCGCTCACACGCTCAGCGGTTCACGTGCTCAGCAGCTCACACGCTCAGCCGGCGCAGCGCCTCCGCGTGCAGCAGACCGTTGGTGGCCACCGCGTCGGCGCCGTTCGGGCCGTCCACCCCGTCCAGGCCGGTGAACCGGCCGCCCGCCTCCTGCACCACGATGCACGGCGCGGCCATGTCCCACAGGCTCAGCTCCGGCTCCGCCGCGATGTCCGCCGACCCCTCGGCGACCATCATGTACGACCAGAAGTCGCCGTACGCCCGGGTGCGCCAGCAGGCCCGGGTGAGGTCCAGGAACGGGTCGAGGCGGCCGCGCTCCTCCCAGCCGGACAGCGAGGAGTACGAGAAGGAGGCGTCCTCGACCCGGGACACCTCGGAGACGTGGATCCGGGTCGCCTTGGCGAGGCTGCGCCCGGCGTACGCGCCGAGGTCGCGCGCCGCCCACCAGCGGCGGTTCAGCGCGGGCGCCGAGACGATGCCCACCACCGGCTGGAGCTCCCCGTCGATGCCCTCCTCCAGCAGGGCCACCAGGGTCGCCCACACCGGCACGCCGCGGACGTAGTTCTTGGTGCCGTCGATCGGGTCGATCACCCAGCGGCGCGGGCCCGATCCCTGCAGCCCGTACTCCTCGCCCATCACGGCGTCGCGCGGACGGGCCCGCTGCAGCACGCTGCGGACCAGCTCCTCCGCCGCCTTGTCGGCGTCGCTGACCGGGGTGAGGTCCGGCTTGGTCTCGACCTTGAGGTCCAGCGCCTTGAAGCGCTCCAGGGTGACCGAGTCGGCCGAGTCGGCGAGGACGTGGGCGAGTCGGAGGTCGTCGTGGTAATCGGCCATGCCCGAACCCTAGCGACCCGGGGCCCTCCGGGTCAGCGCGGCTCGCACAGCGGACCGAACCGGCGTGCGGATCAGTGTCCGGAGCCGCTCAGCTGGAGCCCCACCACGCCGGCGATCACCAGGGTGATCGACACCAGTTTCAGCACGCTGCTGGACTCCTCCAGGAAGACCATCCCGTACACCGCGGTGCCGGCCGCGCCGATCCCCGTCCAGACCGCGTACGCCGAACCGACCGGCAGCGACTTGAGGGAGAGCGTCAGCAGGCCGAAGCTGCCCAGCGCGAACGCGCAGAAGCTGATGGTGGGCCAGAGCCGGGTGAAGCCGTGGCTCAGTTTGAGGTTGATCGCGAAGCCGGTCTCCAGCAGACCGGCGAGGATCACCATGGCCCATGCCATCGGGCTGACTCCCTTGCCCCTCGGAGCATCCATGCGAGCGTGTCCCACGCTCCTAGGATCACCGGCCGGGAGCCGTCCGACACCTCGGACGGCCCGGAGTCCCCGCAGTGGCGGTCAGTCGCCCTCGCGGGCCTCGCGGCTCGCGAGCAGCCGGCGCAGCGAGTACAGCCGGGCGGGCTCGGCGTGCCCGTCCGCCACCCAGGCGTCCAGCGCGCAGTCCTGCTCGTCGTGGCTGCAGGCCCGCGGGCAGTCCACCGTGCCCGGTTCGAGGTCCGGGAAGGCGAGGATGACCCGGGACGGGTCGATGTGCGACAGGCCGAACGAGCGGAAGCCCGGGGTGTCGATCACCCAGCCCGGATCCAGCGCCTTCCTCGAACCCGGCTTCGCCCCGGGCGGCGGCGGCAGCCGCAGCGCCAGCGCCGACACGGTGGTGTGCCGGCCGCGGCCGGTCACCGCGTTGACGTGGCCCGTCGTCCGCTGCTGCTCCGGCACCAGCGCGTTGACCAGCGTGGTCTTGCCGACGCCGGAGTGCCCGATGAACACCGTCGACCGCCCGCGCAGGTGCTCGCGCACCGCCTCCGCGCCGGCCGTCTCCAGCTCGTCCCGCCGGGTCACCACGTAGGAGATGCCCAGCGGCGCGTACGACTCCAGCAGCGGCTCGGCCGGCGCCAGGTCGGACTTGGTGAGCACCAGCAGCGGCTCCATCCCGGCGTCGTACGCCGCCACCAGGCAGCGGTCGATCAGCCGCGGCCGCGGCTCCGGGTCGGCCAGTGCGGTGACGATGGCCAGCTGCTCGGCGTTGGCGACCACGATCCGCTCGTACGGGTCGTCGTCGTCCGCGGTGCGCCGCAGCACCGAGGTGCGCTCGGCGACCCGGACGATCCGGGCCAGCGTGTCCGGCTCCCCGGACAGGTCGCCGACCAGGCCCACCGTGTCGCCGACCACGACGCCCTTGCGGCCCAGCTCGCGGGCCTTCATGGCGACGACCTCGCGCTCCTTCTTCGTGCCCTGGTCGACCAGGCAGGTCAGCCGCCCGCGGTCGACGGTGAGGATCATCGCCTCGGCGGCGTCCTCGTGCTTGGGCCGGATCCGGGTGCGGGGCCGGGAGCCCCGGCGGGCCGGGCGGTTGCGGATGTCGTCCTCGTCGGCGTCCTTGCCGTAGCGGCGCATGCTGCTCTGCCCCCGTCAGCCCTGGCCGAGGAGGTCGGCCCACATCTGCGGGAAGTCCGGCAGGGTCTTGGCGGTGGTCGCCACGTTCTCCACCTGCACGCCCTCCACGGCGAGGCCGATCACCGCGGCGGCGGTCGCCAGCCGGTGGTCCTCGTAGGTGTGGAAGACGCCGCCGTGCAGCGGACGCGGCCGGATCCGCAGGCCGTCCTCGGTCTCCGAGACGTCGCCGCCCAGGTCGTTGATCTCCTTGGCGAGCGCGGCCAGCCGGTCGGTCTCGTGCATCCGCAGGTGGGCGATGCCGTACAGGTGGGACTCGGAGTCCGCGAGCGCGGCCACCGCGGCGATCACCGGGGTCAGCTCGCCCACGTCGTGCAGGTCGGCCTCGATGCCGTGGACCTTGCCGGTGCCGGTGAACTCCAGGCCCTCGTCGGTGAACCGGCAGGCGCCGCCCATCTGCGTGTAGATGTCGCGCAGCTGGTCGCCCGGCTGGTACGTGTGCTTCGGCCAGTCGCGGACGGTCACCCGGCCGCCGGTGACCAGCGCCGCGGCGAAGAACGGCGCCGCGTTCGAGAGGTCCGGCTCGACCACCAGGTCGCGGCCGATCAGCGCGCCGGGGGTGACCCGCCAGACGTCCTTCTCACCGCCGTCCTCGGGCGCGTCCACCTGGCCGCCGGCCTTGCGGATCATGTCGACCGTCATCCGGATGTGCGGCAGCGAGGGGACCGTCCCGCCGGTGTTCCGGATCTCGACGCCGTTGTTGTAGCGGGCGCCGGACAGCAGCAGGGCGGAGACGAACTGCGAGGACGAGGACGCGTCCACGTCGACCGCGCCGCCGTCCACCGCGCCGGTGCCGTGCACCATCAGCGGGAAGCCGCCGCGGCCGCCGTCGTCGATCCGCACGCCGAGGGCGCGCAGCGCGTCGATCACGCCGTGCTGGGGGCGCTCGTAGCAGCGCGGGTCGCCGTCGAAGTGGACGGGGCCGTCGGCGAGCGCGGCGAGCGGGGGCAGGAAGCGCATGACCGTGCCGGCGTTGCCGACGTCCACCCGGGCCGGGCCGAGCAGCCGCGGCGCGGGGATGACCCGCCAGGCCTCGCCGCCGCCGGTGCCGCCGCTGGCCTCGTTGACCGTCTCCTCGACCGTCACGCCGAGCGCCCGCAGGCCGTCCGCCATCAGCTGGGAGTCGCGGCTGCGCAGCGGCCGGCGGACCCAGCCGGGGCCGTCGGCGAGCGCGGCCAGCACCAGCGCGCGGTTGGTCGCCGACTTGGAGCCGGGGATGGTGACGGTCGCGTCCACGGCTGCGGTGGCGACGGGGGCGGGCCACAGGGCATCGGTCATGCGCCAAGTCTAGGGGGCCGCCCGGCGACGGCCCGGTGCCCGATCGCATGGCGGACGGGGGGTCTGCGGTGATTCCGTGCCCACGGTGTGCCCACCCGCCGTCGGCGGCGCGCCGGTGCCCGGGCTCAGTGCTTCCAGTGCAGCAGCCAGCTCGCCCCGCCCAGCAGGCAGGAGAGCGACACCACCAGGAACAGCGCCACCCACAGCACCGCGCTCACCCCGGTGAGCCGGGACAGCTGGTCCGCGTCCGAGTCCGGGGCCCCGCCGGAGCGCCGCTTGGCCTGCAGCTCGACCACCGGCCGCACCCCCGCCAGCAGCAGGAACCACACGCCGAGGTAGGCGAACGCGGCCTGCACCTGGCTGCCGCCGTACCAGGACACCACCAGGAAGAGCGCGCCGGTGAGCACCACCGCGAGCAGGCCGAAGGCGTTGCGGATCATCACCAGCATCCCGGCCAGCAGCAGGATGGAGATCCACAGCAGGGCGGTGATCCGGCCGTCGGCGAGCAGTGCGGCGCCGCCCAGGCCCAGCAGCGAGGGGGCCACGTAGCCGGCCGCCGCGGTGAGGATCATCCCGGGGCCGGTCGGTCGGCCGGAGGAGATGGTCAGGCCCGAGGTGTCGGAGTGCAGCCGGATCCCGGAGAGCCGCCGGCGGGTCATCAGGGCCGCCACGCCGTGGCCGCCCTCGTGGGCGATGGTCACCACGGTGCGGGTGACCCGCCAGACCGGCGCCGGCAGGATCGCCAGCAGGGCGAGCGCGGCGGTGGTGAGCACCAGCCAGCCCGGCGGTTCGGGCTGGACGCCCGCCACCCGCTGCCAGACGTCCGCGATCTCCATGCTCGTCCTGCCTCCCGTGGTGCTGCCGGTCCGGCAGCCTCCCATGCCAGGACGCCGCGGCGGTAGCGGTCGGTTCGCTCCGGTTCGTCCCCGGCCGGTCCCGGGCCCCTCCCCGGGCGCCTCCCGGGAGCGGCCGTCCGGCTGCCGGAACCGCCCCCGGGCCGTCCGGCCGGCATGGCAGGCTTGGCCCCCATGTGCGGTCGTTTCGCCTCCAGCAGCAGGCCCGAGGACATCGTCGAGGTGTTCGGCGTCGAGCAGTGGGACCCGGCCGAGACGATCGCGCCCAACTGGAACGTGGCCCCGACCTCACCGGTCTACGCGGTGCTGGACCGGCCGCCCAAGGGGCAGCACCGGCCGGTGCGGCAGCTGCGGGTGCTGCGCTGGGGCCTGATCCCGTCCTGGGCGAGGTCGCCGGAGACCGCGGTGAAGATGATCAACGCCCGGGCCGACACCGTGCACGAGAAGCCGGCCTACCGCCAGCCCTTCGCCTCCCGCCGCTGCCTGCTCCCGGTCGACGGCTACTACGAGTGGCAGACCGCACCGGCCGGCCCCGACCGGCCGCCGCGCCAGCCGTACTTCGTCTCCCGGGCGGACGGCAGCCCGCTCGCGCTCGCCGGCCTGTACGAGTTCTGGCGGGACCGCACCCTCCCCGCGGACCACCCGCAGGCCTGGCGGGTCACCTGCACCGTGGTCACCACCGAGGCCGAGCCGATGCTCGCCCCGATCCACGAGCGGATGCCGCTCTTCCTCGACCCCGGCTCCTTCGACGCCTGGCTCGACCCGGGCCTGGACGACCCGGAGGCGCTGCGGGCCCTGCTGGTGCCGCCGCCGCCCGGTGCGCTCACCGTGCACCCGGTGGGCGCCGCGGTCGGCAGCATCCGCAACAACGGCCCCGAACTCGTCCGGGAGCTGACCGAGGACGACCGCACGACGCTCTTCTGACGCGCGGCCCCGGTCCGACGGCGCCGGTCCGGGGGCGGCTGCCCGGCGCGGGCCGCCCCACGGCCTAGGCTCGGCCCCATGCAGAAGCTGGTGCCGACGCCGGTCGGCGATGCCCGGGTGACGACGTTCGCGGCCGAGCGGCCCCGGGTGCTGCTGGCGCTCGGGCACGGGGCCGGCGGCGGCGTGGAGGCGCGTGACCTGCAGGCGCTGGCCGCCGCGCTGCCGGCCCGGGGCGTGTCGGTGGCACTGGTCGAGCAGCCGTGGCGGGTGGCCGGCAAGAAGCTGGGCCCGGCGCCGAAGACCCTCGACGAGGCGTGGCTGCCGGTCGTGGCCGGGCTCGCCGCTGAGGGACCGCCCCTGGTGGTGGGCGGCCGCAGCGCCGGCGCCCGGGTGGCCTGCCGGACGGGCCTCGCCTCGGGGGCGGCCGCGGTGCTGGCGCTGGCGTTCCCGCTGCACCCGCCGGGCAAGCCGGAGAAGAGCCGGGCCGAGGAGCTGCTGAACAGCGGCCTGCCCACCCTGGTGGTGCAGGGCGGCGCGGACACCTTCGGCACCCCGGAGGAGTTCCCCGTGCTGCCGGAGGGCCACCGGCTGGTCGAGGTGCCGTACGGCAGCCACGGGTTCGTGGTGCCCAAGCGGGCGCCGGTCGGTCAGGAGGAGACCCTGGAGGCGCTGGTCGCGGCGGTCGGGGACTGGCTGGGATCGGTTCCGTCGATCGGGTGAGGGGCGGCGGGAATGCGCGGCGGCGCCGCGCGGTTGTGAGGACCGTCAGCAAGTCCCGGGTGAAAGGCAGCGTCCATGGGTTCGATCGCGTGCCCCGAGCGGCCGGAGGAGCGCGCGGCGCAAGGCGCCTTCGTGCCCGACTGGTCGGAATGGATTGTCGCGGGCGAGAAGCCGGTGGGCCGGATATCCTCCATTTCGGGTCGGCCCGCGGTGGGCGGGCCCCGAAGCTCCGAGGAGGTGGGTCCGGTCGTCGGGACCGAGGACGAGGCCGTGCCGGGCGAGGGACTGCCGGAGGGCGGGACGCTCACCGGTGACGAGCTTGCCGAGGCGATCGGTGAGGACACCTTCCGGGTGTCCGCGGACGAGAGCGAGGACGCGCGCCGCGAGCGCTTCGAGCGCGACGCGCTGGCCTTCCTCGACCCGATGTACTCGGCCGCCCTGCGGATGACCCGCAATCCCGCGGACGCGGAGGACCTGCTGCAGGAGGCGTTCGCGAAGGCGTACGCGTCGTTCCACCAGTTCCGCGAGGGCACCAACCTCAAGGCGTGGCTGTACCGCATCCTCACCAACACCTTCATCAACTCGTACCGCAAGAAGCAGCGCGAGCCCCAGCGCACCGCGGCCGAGGAGATCGAGGACTGGCAGCTCGCCCGGGCCGAGTCGCACATGTCGACCGGCCTGCGGTCGGCGGAGGCCCAGGCGCTGGACCACCTGCCGGACAGCGACGTCAAGGACGCCCTGCAGGCGATCCCGGAGGAATTCCGGATCGCCGTGTATCTGGCGGACGTCGAGGGCTTTGCCTACAAGGAGATCGCGGACATCATGGGTACACCCATCGGTACGGTGATGTCCCGGCTGCACCGTGGCCGCCGCCAGTTGCGCGGCATGCTGGAGGACTACGCCCGTGAGCGCGGACTCGTCCCGGCGGGCAGCGGTGCAGGGCAGGAAGCGAAGGGCGCGGGCTCATGAGCTGCGGCGATCCGCACGACACCGAGTGCGGCGAGGTGCTCGACCACCTCTACGAATTCCTCGACAACGAGATGGCCGAGGGCGACTGCGTCAAGCTGCGCGTGCACTTCGAGGAGTGCTCGCCCTGCCTGGAGAAGTACGGGCTCGAACAGGCCATCAAGGCGCTGATCAAGCGCTCCTGCGGCTGTGACGACACCCCGGCGGACCTGCGCACCAAGGTGCTCGCCCGGATCGACTCGATCCGGGCCGGCCAGCGCACCGCCCAGGCACAGGCCGAGGAGGGCGCCGGGCACGGCGCCACCGCGGCCACCGCGGCGGCGGCCGAGTAGCGTCCGCCCGCGCGGCGGCCGTACCCCGACAGCACCGGCGAGGGCCGGCGACCGGTCGTGCCCGGTCGCCGGCCCTCGCCGCACTCGTCGTGGGCGTCAGCAGGGGCCGTCGTCGGCCCAGACGCCCCACTGGCCGCTGTTGGTCGGGATCTCGTTCTGGGTCCACCACTTCGCGTGGTAGTTGTGGCCCTGGTACGAGACCTTGTTGCCGTTGGTGTAGACGGTCGACGCGTTCCACGCGGGCAGCGTGCAGGTGCCCGGCTTGCCGGTCGGCGAGGCCGAGGAGGTGGGCGAGCTCGACGAGGTCGGCGAGGCCGTCGCGGTCGGGGTGCTGGTGGGCGGGGTCGCCCCGGCGAACTTCACGGTGAACTTGGTGAAGTCCCAGTCGTTCTGGGCCACGCTGGAGCAGGAGCCGGACAGGCCCGGGTCCACCGTGCCGGCGCACTGGCGGTCCCGGTTGACGGACCAGTAGGTGTAGCGGGCCAGCTTGTGCGCGGTCGCGAAGTCCAGCACCGTCTGGAAGTCGGCCTGCTTGAAGTACTCGGCGGCGTCGGTCCGACCGTTCATCAGCGAGACGCCCTCGTGGGCGTAGGCGGTCGCCTCGTCCCAGCCGAAGGTGGTCTGCAGGATCTTGTTGAACTTCACCAGCGCGTCGGTCTGGGCCGCCGCGCCGTTGAAGCCGCCGTCGAACGGCATGATCGAGTAGTTGTTCGGCGTGAAGCCCTGAGACTTGGCCTCGTTCAACATCTGCGTGCCGAACCAGCCGGTGCCCGCGTTGGTGCCGGCGGTGGTGATCGAGACGTAGAGGCCGGGGTTGTTCTGCTGGAGGATCTTCGCCGCGCCGATCTCGTTGTGGATCGCCGCCGCGTTCTCGTACTCCGGCTCCTCCAGGTCGAAGTCGATCGCCTTCAGCTGGTACTTGGTGATCACCTTCTGGTAGCCGGCCGCGGTCGCCTCCGGGGTGCCGCAGCCCTGGCCGAGCTTGTTGCCGCCGTAGCCGCCGACCGAGATCGAGACGTCGCCGCCCTTCGCCCGGATCTTCTGGATCACCGCCGGCATGGCGGTGTCGGTGTCGATCGAGGAGGTGCCGCCCCAGGCCGGGGTGCAGCCGCCGGAGTCGAGGATGAAGGCCAACTGGAAGGCCTTCTGACCGGTCGCGTCCATCACCGCGGCGACGTCCGGCGGCGAGTTGTCCTCCGGCATCAGGTACGGGGCCGAGGCGTACCAGTTGCTTCCGAGCGGCGCGGCCGCGGTTGTGGAGGCCAGGGCGTCGCCACCGCTCAGGGCGGCGGCGGCCCGGGCGGCGGCGAGGCTGGTGGCGGCGAGCGCCGCGGCGGCGGCGATCAGGCGGCGGCGGCGGTGCCGGCCGGGTGCGGGGGAGTGG
>NZ_BAAALD010000046.1:8840-64704 GCF_039528095.1 Kitasatospora arboriphila | reverse complement strand
ACCACGGGGGCGGCGCCCGCCCGGTCCGCGTCCGGCGGCAGGGCGGCCCGCATCGCCCCGGCGATCGCCGCCGCGTCGACGGCGGCCTCGACCCGCAGGTAGCGGGCGACCCGCCCGGCGCCGTACTGCAGCACCGCCTCGGTGATCAGCGCGCCGATGTGGTTGCAGAACGAGCCGCGGGCGCCGCCGCAGGGCCGGTTGTTGTTGGTGCTGCAGGCGAACGCGAAGTCGCCGGCGGCGACCGAGGACACGTAGACCCGCTCGATGTCGGAGCCGCTGGACACCACGCCCTGCAGCCGGCCGTCGGCCAGTTCGACGAACGGGACCTTGGCGAGCTTGCGCGGCCGCGCGGGCGGCACCACGCGTGCCGTGCTCGACTCCTCCCAGGCAGACAATGCACCTTCTCCTTGCGTCCGGGGGTGTGCCGCGCCGGATCGGCGGGACGCTGAGAAAGCTAGTGGCGATCACTGACAGCCCCCGGTGCGCCGGCCGGGCGCACCGGGGGCCGCCGGTGTCAGCCGGCCAGGTGGACGAGTTCCCCGCCGACGTAGGTGCGTTCGACCCGGGCGTCGGCGATCTCCGCGGGCGGTGCGGTGAGGATGTCGCGGTCCAGGACGACCAGGTCGGCGAGGTGGCCGGGGCGCAGGCTGCCGGCGTCGTCGTGGCCGTTCACGTGGGCCGAGCCGGCGGTGTACGCGGCGAGGGCGGTGGCCGGGTCGAGGCGCTGCTCGGGCAGGAAGACCCGGCCGTCGGTGGCGCCGGGCTCGGACCGGTTCACGGCGACGTGCAGCCCGGCGATCGGGTCGGGGCTGCTGACCGGCCAGTCGCTGCCCGCGGCGAGCGTGGCGCCGGCGCGCAGCAGCGAGCCGAACGGGTACTGCCAGGAGGCGCGTTCGGGGCCGAGGAAGGGGATGGTGAGTTCGTCCATCTGCGGCTCGTGGGCGGCCCACAGCGGCTGGACGTTGGCGATCGCGCCGAGCCGGGCGAAGCGCGGCAGGTCGTCGGGGTGGACGACCTGGAGGTGGGCGAGGTGGTGCCGGTTGCCGCGCCGGCCGTTGGCGGCGACGGCGGCCTCGACCGCGTCCAGCGCCTCGCGCACGGCGCGGTCGCCGAGGGCGTGGAAGTGCACCTGGAAGTCGAGGGCGTCGAGGGCGGTGACGTGCTCGCGCAGCCGCAGCGGGTCGACGAAGCTGATCCCGCTGTTGGCGGTGGCGCAGCCGCAGCGGTCGAGGTAGGGGCTGGTCATGGCGGCCGTGAAGTTCTCCGCGATGCCGTCCTGCATGATCTTCACCGCTCCGGCGCGGAACCGGCCGCGGCTCAACTCCTTGCGCCGCGCCTCCAGTTCGGGGATCTGCTCGGCGCCGCGACCGCGGTCCCACCAGAGGGCGCCGGTGACCCGGGCGGTGAGCGTGCCGTCGAGGGCGGCCGTCCGGTAGGCGTCCGAGACGTCGGGCTGGCCGTTGAAGACGCCGAGCAGGGCGTCCTGCCAGCCGGTGATGCCGAGCGAGTGCAGCAGCTTCTGGGCGCGCAGCAGGCCGGCCAGCCGGTCGGCGGCGGTGCTCGGCGGGACGTGCCGCGAGACCAGGCCGGTCGCGCCCTCCTGCAGCACGCCGCTGGGGGTGCCGTCGGCCTCGCGCTCGATCCGGCCGTCGGCCGGGTCCGGGGTGTCGGCGGTGAGCCCGGCGAGCTCCAGGGCGCGGGTGTTGGCCCAGGCGCCGTGGTGGTCCCGGTTCAGCAGGAACACCGGGCGGTCGGCGCAGACGGAGTCGAGCAGCTGCCGGCTCGGCAGGCCGCCCTCGAAGCTCTCCATCGACCAGCCGCTGCCGGTGATCCACTCCCGCTCCGGGCGGGCCGCCCCGTAGTCGCGGACGCGGCGCAGGTACTCGTCGACGCCGGTGGTGCCGGACAGGTCGCACTCGGCGAGCTCCGTCCCGCCGTACACCGCGTGGACGTGCGCGTCCTGGAAGCCGGGGATCAGCAACCGGCCGTGCAGGTCCACGACTCGGGTGCGCGGCCCGATCAGTTCGCGGACCTCGTCGTGGCCGACGGCGGTGATCCGCCCGGCGGTGACGGCGAGGCCGGTGGCCCGGCTGCGGGCCGGGTCGTTGGTGTGGACGGGGCCGTTCGTGAAGACCAGATCGGCCTGGGCCATGGGTGGTGCTCCAGTGCTCGGGCGGCGGCGCCGCGGGTGGAGAGGGGGTGGTGCGGTCCGGGCCTGCGGCGGGCAGGCCCGGACCGGGATCAGACGGTCGGTTCGAGGAGCGGCTCGGCGGCGGGGTCCGGCGAGCGGCGGTCGAAGTACGGGGAGCGGCGCACCCAGCGCGCCCACGCGGCCGCCAGCAGGCCGGTGCCGACCATCAGGCCGGGCACCAGCAGCTGGAACCAGCCGTTGTCGGCGCTGAGTTCGAGGTGGTCGGCGGAGGACCAGAAGGTCCACACCAGGTAGCCGCCGACGGCGAGCAGCACGACCGCACCCAGCAGCGGCGCCACCACCGCCCGCAGCCCCTCCCACGGCGCCGTGCGCAGCAGGCCGCGGAAGCGCACCGCGGCGGCGAGCGCGGTGAGCGCGTAGTACAGGGCGACCAGGATGCCGCTGGCGTTGACCGCGGCCGAGATCAGGTCGCTGACGGTGGGGATGGCCGGCGAGAGCAGGGCGAGGACGGTCGCGACCGCCGCGATCAGCACGGTGCCGACGGCCGGGGTGCCGTGCCGGGGGTGCAGCCGCGTCCACACCGGGCCGAGGGTGCCGTCGCGGCCCATCGCGAACATGCCGCGGGCGGTGGGGATGATGCCGGCCTGCAGCGAGGCCGCGGCGGAGAACAGCAGCGCCACCAGCGGCAGCGCGGCCAGCGGCTGGTCGGCGAGCTTCGCCCCGAAGTACGTCAGCCCCTGGGCGCCGTTGTCGGCCAGTTCGGAGAGCGGCAGCACCCGCTGGAAGGCCGTCCCCGCGAGCAGGAAGAGCAGCATGACGACGGTCAGCGCGACGAAGCCGCCGCGCGAGGCGTCCCGCGGGTCGCGGACCTCCTCGCCGATGCTGAACACCGACTCGAAGCCCCAGTAGCAGAACACCGCGAGCACCATGCCCTGGGCCAGCGCGGAGAGCGAGGGGATCGTGAACGGGTTGTACCAGTCGAGCGAGAACGGCTGGTCGCCGGCGAAGAGGCCGTATCCGCAGAAGACCAGCAGCACCGCGTACTCGAAGATCAGCAGGTACTTCTGCAGCCGGGCGGAGAGGTCCAGCCCGCGGACGGCGACGGCGGTGGCCGCGGCGAGCACGGTCAGCCCGATGACGGTGGTCTGCAGCGTGGAGTCCGGGTCCAGGGCGAGACCGCCGATCCGGTGCAGCCCGGCGAGACCGAGCAGTTGCAGCACCGCGGAGCCGGTCACGGCGGTGGTGTAGGCGAGGAAGACGACCGTGCCCACGATGTTGACCCAGCCGGAGAGGAAGCCCAGCCACGGGTTGAGGGTGCGGCCGATCCAGCTGTAGCTGTTGCCCGCGTTCGGCTCGACCCGGTTGAGGCGGCCGTAGCCGCCCGCGATGGCGAGCACCGGCAGGAAGGCCAGCAGCATCAGCGCCGGCAGGTGCAGGCCGACCACGCCCGCCATCAGGCCGAGGCCGATGCCGATGCTGGTGGTCGCCGCGGTCGTCGAAGCGGCGATGACGACGCCGCCCTCGATGCCGACCGACCTGCGCATCGTCGTACGGGGGGCGGCCGCGGTGGGGGAGCCCGCGGTGCGGCCGGAGGGCTTGAGCGGTGATGCCAAGGGAGTACCGCCTCAACTGTGGGGGTGTGACCGGCGGGGAGGGAGGACGCCGGAGGCCCGGCAGAGCCGGTGACCGGTGGCGCTGTGCCGGTGGCCGGAATGAAACCGGCCGGGCACTTCACACGTCAATGCTGTTGTCATAAGCTCCCCGGCCATGACCGAACGCGTGGTACCGGAAGACCGCCGCCGGCGCAGGCGCCCCACCCGCCAGGGCACCGTGCTCTCCGAGCGGACGATCGTCGAGACGGCCCTGCACCTCGTCGACCAGCAGGGCGCCCAGGCCCTCACCGTGCGCAAACTCGGCGCCGCCCTCGGCGCCGACCCCAGCGCGATCTACCGCTACTTCCACAGCTCCGACGCCCTGATGCTCGCCCTCACCGACGAGATGATCGGCCGCGCCCAGCAGGGCTACCGGGCCACCGGGGACTGGCGTGCCGACCTGCGGGAGATCGGCCGCCGGATCCACGCCTGCTACCAGGCCCACCCGCAGGCCGCCGTGCTCGCCGCGCACCGCACCACCGGCCGCGAGCACGAAGTCCGGGTGGTCGAGGCGATCCTCGGCGTGCTGCGCGCCGCCGGACTCCCGGACGGCGAGGCGGTGCGGATCTACCACGCCTTCGTCGACCAGGCGCTCGGCTTCGCCGCCCTGGACGCCGCCGCCCTCGCCCTCCCCGCGGCCGCCCAGGCCGCCGACCTCGCCGTCTGGCACGCCAACTACGGCACCCTCTCCGCCGACACGCACCCCAACATCGCGGCGACCGCGCCCCTGCTCGCCGTCGACATGCGGCGCAGCGGCTACCCCACCGCGCTCGAACTCCTCCTCGACGCGATCGCCGCCCGCCTCGACACCGCCGCCGGCTGAGGCCGGCCCTCGGGGTGCGCCGGTGCGTCGCGGCGGAACAGCGCCGTCCACAGGAACGCCTCGCCGAACAGCGGCGAGTCGGCCGGTTCGTCGTTCATCCGGCGCAGCTCGACCTCCGTCAGGTCCGCGAAGATCCGGCGCAGCGACTCCGCGGTGTACGCGAGGCCGCCGCCCAGCCGGCCCTCCCGGTAGAGGTCCGCGTCGGAGAGTTCCGAGCCCATCGCGCCGGCGGCGAAGCAGGTCAGCGCGAGGTGGCCGCCGGGCGCCAACACCCCGGCGAGGAGCGCCAGATAACTCACGCGGCGGTGCGGCGGCAGATGGTGGAAGCACCCCGAGTCCACCACCAGCTCGTACGGGCCGGTCAGTTCCGTTCCCGCGAGCCGGAAGGCGTCGCCGCAGAGGAGGCGGACCTCGACGCCGGCCTCCCGCGCCCGGTCCCCGGCCCACGCCAGAGCGGCGGGGGAGAAGTCGACCGCGTCCACCTCGAACCCCCGGGACGCCAGGAACACCGCGTTGCGCCCCGGCCCGCACCCGAGGTCCAGGGCCCGGCCGGGAGCGATCGGCCCCCGGTCGACGTGGGCGGCCAGGCTCTCGTCCGGCTTGTCCGCGAAGAACGGGACGGGCTTCGACCGGTCGGCGTAGAAGCGGTCCCAGTAGCCCGCGCCGTCCCCGGTGGCCAACCGGCCGTCCCGGCTGGCGAACAGCCCGTCCAGGAGAGCGAGAACGTCATCCACAGTACGTACGGTCCGGTCCATCCGGCCCCCTTCCGACAGGTCGTCAGATTACTCCCGCGGGCGAAGAAAGGCCAGGTCAGGGCAGGTGCGGTGGGGTCGCGTAGGGCTCGTGGCGGGCCCGCGGAAGGGCCGGCCGGGGCGGCACCCCGCCGCGCCCGCCCGCTGCCGTTCACGCCCCCGCGAGGGGCCTCGAAGGGGGCGTTCGGGGCCGGGCCGGGCGGACTTTTTGAACGGATTTTCCGGTGCTGCCGTGCCGCGGCGGCGGGTCGGGAGAACGGCGGATTCCGGGCCGAGCTTCCCGGCCGGCCCGCGGTCGCCGCGCCCGGCGCCTCAGCGGCAGATCCAGTGGCTGTCCCGGGTCGGGTGCCTGCGTTGCTCCCCGCAGGGGCGGGTCACCGCGAGGTCGCCGTCCTCGTGGGCGAGCCGGTCGCCCGCCGCGACGAACACCGCCCGGTCCAGTACGACCCGGAAGTCGGCGTGGAGCAGGAACTCGCTGATCAGCATCATGCGCGGTACCGGGGTGACCCCGTCGAGTTTCAGGTGCACGGGCCGAGCTCCCCGGCCGGTCCGCGGTCGCCGCGACCGGTATTCACGTTCCGGCCGGGTGGGGCGGGTCAGCCGAGGGGGATGTCCTTCTCGCGGAGGGCGGCCAGGGCGGGGCCGTACATCCGGGTCTTGATGGTGCCGACGGTGGGGCCGGCCTTGGTGGTGTGGGTGGCGGCGAGGTCGAGGGCGGTGCGGCGGAGGGAGTCCTCGTCGGCGGTGCGGTCGACGATGCCGGCGGCGAGGGCGTCGTGGCCGCCGTAGCGGCGGGCGGTGACCATCGCCTCGTGGGCCGTCCCCGGGTGGAGGCGGGCCTGGATCAGGGCCGACATGCCGGCCGTGAAGGGGATGTTGATCTCGGCCTCGGGCAGGCACCAGTACCCCCGGTCGCCGCGCATCACCCGGAAGTCGTGCGCCAGCGAGAACATCGCCCCGGCCGCGAAGGTGTGCCCCTGCAGCGCGGCGACGGTGACCACGGGCAGGGTCAGCATCCGGGCCAGCAGTTCCTGGACGGAGGACACGTACTCGAGCGCCCGGTCGGTGTTGGCGAACAGCCAGTCCAGGTCGAGGCCGTTGGAGTAGAACTTGCCGGTGGCCGTGGTCGCCAGGGCGCGCGGGCCCTCGGCCTTCTCCACCTCGTCCAGCAGGCCGTCGACGGTGGCGACCCAGTCGGGGTGGAAGCGGTTCTCGCCGTCGCCGAGGTCGAGGACGAAGACGTCGTCCTGGCGGTCGAGTACGGGCATGGCAACTCCTTCGGGCAGTCGCGGTGGACCGAGCCGCAAGGGGACCGGGCCGGAAGCTACTGACTGGTAACTACGGTGTCCGGGATCGTACCCGGCGGTAGGCGCGCTGTCTGCCCCCGTGCCCGCGGTGATCGGATGACGATCCGTGAGAACCCGGCCCGGGGCACGTCCGCGAAGGTCGCGGGTGCACCACGAGGGGTGCAGGTCAGGCCGGCCCCGCGGCGAACGCCCGGCGGCACGCGCGGACGGCCTCGCGGACGGCCGGGCCGTGCGCGGGCCGCCAGACCAGCGCGAGCAGGGCCGGTTCGGTGGCGTCCTCGATCGCCAGGGCGGTCAGCCGGTCCGCGTGCGCGGCGGCCATCGAGGCGCTGAGCACGGCCACCCCGAGGCCCCGCGCGGCCAGGTCGGCGACGGCGTCCGCCGCCCCGGCCTCCAGCGCGATCGCCGGCCGGACGCCGGCGGCGGCGCACGCCCCGTCCAGCACCGTGCGGATCCCGGTGCCCCGTGGCATGCAGATCACCGCGTGCTCCGCCATGTCGGCCAGCGCGAGGCGGCCGAGCCCGGCCAGCGGGTGGTCCGCGGGGACGGCCGCGACCAGCGGTTCGCTGACGATCGTCAGGGCCTCCAGGCCCTCCGGCGCGGCGGTCGCCGTGCCGACCAGGGCGAGGTCGACGGTGCCGCTGCGCACGGCGTCGGCGAGCCGCTCCGAGTTGTCCTCCTGCAGCGTGATCTCCACCCCCGGGTGGGCCCGGTGGAAGGCGGCGAGCGCGTCGAACAGCGGGGTGACCGTGCAGCCGACGACCATGCCCACCGTGAGCCGCCCCCGGATCAGGCCGGTCACCTCGCCCACCGCCTGCCGGACGGCCGCCGCCGACGCCAGCGCGGCACGGGCGTGGTCGAGGGCCGCCTTGCCCGCCACGGTGAGCGTCGCGGCCCGCGCCGACCGGTCGAAGAGTTCCGCGCCGAGCGCCCGCTCCAGCTGTCGGATCTGGGCGCTGACCCCGGACTGGCTGATGTGCACCCGTTCCGCCGCCCGGGTGAAACTCTGCTCCTCCGCCACCGCGACGAAGTACTCCAGCTGCCGCAATTCCATGACTGCTGATTCTAGCTTCCAGCAGGTCCAGCTGTTGGACTTCTGATCACTGCGGGGCGAGGCTGGAAGCACCGGGCCGGAGGGCGGCCGCGGAACCCAGGAACGGATCAATCACCGGGAGGGCGTCATGCCGGAGACCGAGCAGCAGCGGACCGACCACGAGGGCTGCGAGGGCTACGAGAAGGCCGCGCGGCCCGAGGACATCACCCGTCTGTTCGTCGAGCGCTCCAACGCCGGCGACGCCGCCGGGGTCGCCGCGCTGTACACGGAGGATGCCGTGCTGGCCTATCCTCCGGGGTCGTTCACGGTTGGCCGGGAGGCGATCCGGGCACTCTGGGAGAGGGTGCTGGCGAACCGCCCGCACTTCGAGCCGGAGGCGCCGCTGCCGACCCTGGTCAGCGGGGACGTCGCCCTGACCTCGACCCCGCCGCGGGACGGCGCCGGGGCGCGCGCCCAGGTGGTGCGCCGCCAGCCCGACGGGAGCTGGCTGCGCGTCCTCGACCAGCCGGAGTTCGTCGACCCGGCCGGCTGAGCGGCCGCCGCGGCGGTCTGTTCCGGTGATCGGCCGCGACCCTCTGTCAGAAGTGTTGACCGTCCGTCACAGTAGTGCTCTGATCGGCGCAACACTCCCGGGAGGATGCACATGGACCTGAAGGACACCTGGTGGGCCTGGGCGCTGGCGCTCATCGGACTCGTCGTACTGGCGATTCTCGGTTCGACGAGCTGACCCGCCGGACCGGCGCCGAGCGGGGCGGCGCCGGCCCCCGACCGCACCCGCCGGACCGATCCGGGCCGGCGGGAGGGCAGCGTCGCTCCCCGGAATGTCCGGTTCGCGCGCCTATGTTGGGTCGGGTGACCAGTACTCCCGCCCCGACCGGGCGGCCCGTGCACGAGGAACGGCCCCACGCCGGACGGACGGACTATGCCGGTGCGGTGTACGGCTCGCTGCTCGCCGCGTCCGTCGTCGCGACCGCCGGCACGGCCGGGGACTTCCCGCGGCTGCAACTGATCGGACTGCTGCTGGTCACCGGCGTGGTCTTCTGGGCGGCCCACGTCTACGCACAGGTCGCCGGCGAGCGGATCGTCGGCAAGGCCATCGACCGCCGGGAGCTGCGGAGGGTGGCCGGGCACGAGTGGTCCATCGCGGAGGCCGCCGTACTGCCGGCCGTGGCGGTGGCGGTCAGCCCGCTGCTCGGCCTCGACCTCGCCGGAACGGCCTGGCTCGCGCTCGCGGTAGCGGTGGCGCAGCAGGTCACCTGGGCGACCCTCGGCGCCGTCCGGGCCGGCGCGTCCCGCCGGATGGCCGTCGGCGAGGGCGTGGCCAACCTGCTGCTCGGCCTGATCATCGTCGCGGCCAAGGCCGCCCTCGGGCACTGAACCCGGGCACTGAACCCGGGCACTGAACCCGGGCACTGAACCCGGGCACTGGACCCGGGCACTGGACCCGGGCACCGGACCCGGGCGGGAGCCCCGCGCGGTCTGCGGGGAGCCGGGGCGTCAGCCGGCGGACTCGCGCGGCGGGAAGGCGATCTCCCGCAGCCGCCGCCAGTCCAGCGGCGGCCGCGCGCTCGGCACGCCGGGCCGGTGCCGCGGCACCCGCACCCGCAGCGCGGCCGGACGGATCCGGCAGACCACCGGGGTCGGCAGGACGAGCGCCTCGCCGTCCACCCCGACCGGGATCTCGGGGGCGTCGGCGTCGACCACCACCTCGCGGGCGGCGAGCGCCGTCAGCCCGGTCGCGCTGCCGCCCCGCAGCAGGCCGACCGCCTGGGCCGCGTTGTCGACCTTGACCCCGAGCACCCCGAGCGCCCCGGTGTCCAGCCGCGGACGCCGCCCCAGCCCGCCCGCGTCGCCGGGCGCGTACGGGTTGTTGCTGACCAGGACGGCCTGCGGGGCGTCCACCGCGGTGCCGCCGGCGCGCAGCACCAGCCGGGGCCCGCTCTGGTGGGTCAGCAGGTCGGGCAGCATGTCGAGGACGGTGCGCACCTTGTCGTCCCGGTAGGCCGGGCTCTGCACCACGGCCGCGTAGGTGCCGAAGGACGCGTTGTTGACGAAGACCCGGTCGCCGATCAGGCCGAGGTCGATGCGCACCTCCACGCCGTCGGTGAGGGCGTCCAGGCAGGTGCCCGGGTCGGTGCGGTCGAGGCCGAGGTCCATCGCGAAGTGGTTGCGCGTCCCGGCGGAGATCACCAGGAAGGGCACGCCGTGCTCGGCGGCGACGCCCGCGACCAGCGCCTGGGTGCCGTCGCCGCCGGCGACCCCGAGCAGGTCGGCCCCGCGGGCCACCGCGGCCCGGGCCAGCTCGGCGACGTCCTGGTGGTGCCCGGGGTCGAGCAGGACGACCTCCGCGCCGAGCGCCCGGGCCCGCTCGGCGAGCCCGAACCGTTCGACCTTGCCGCCGCCGGAGCGCGGATTCATGATCAGGAACGGTCGGGCGGGCGCCGGCGTGCGGTGCTCGACCGGCTTGCTGGTGCCGCGGGACAGGGCGGACCTCCCGGCCGCCACCGCGACCGCCCACAGCGCCAGCACCAGCAGCACGGCCCACAGCAGGTCGACCAGCGCGTACCCGACCAGGACGGCGGCCACCGCGCCGGCGGCCAGACCGAGCGCCAGCAGGCGCCGGGTGCCGCGGTGGGTGAGCGCCCACCAGAGGCCGGCGACGGCCACGGCCAGCGCGGCCACTCCGGCGATCATCAGTGCCAGCGACTTCAGCCCGCCGACGATCAGCAGCACCACCGCCGCGCTGCCCACGGCGGCGAAGGCCAGGCGTGCCGCCCAGCGCCGCCGGGTGCCGTCCCCGTGCCCGAACGCGTCCGGTGATCCCGTCATGACCCGATGATGGCACCGCCGGGCGCCGGAGGGGGGCACTCCGCAGCAGTGTCCGGGCCCCGGCGCGGCCGCGGCGCGGTGGCCGCGGAACGGTCATAGGGTGGCGGCGGACTCCTCGTGCGGCGGGCCGCCTCCGGTGCCGCGGGAGAACTCGATCCGGGGGGCGGTGTCGGAAAGGGTCCCGGACGAGATATCTTGACGTCGAGACGTTGTACACGTGAAGCGGAGTACCCGGTGACTGACTCGACCATCATCTACACGCACACTGACGAGGCCCCGGCCCTGGCAACGTATTCCTTCCTGCCCGTGGTCCAGGCGTACGCCTCGACGGCGGGCGTCAAGGTGGAGACGCGCGACATCTCCCTCGCCGGGCGCATCATCGCGAGCTTCCCGGAGCGTCTCGAGGAGGGGCAGCGCATCGACGACGCCCTCGCCGAGCTCGGCGAGCTGGCCAAGACCCCCGGCGCCAACATCATCAAGCTGCCGAACATCTCGGCCTCCATCCCGCAGCTCAAGGCCGCCGTCGCCGAGCTGCAGGCCCAGGGCTACGCCCTGCCGGACTACCCGGACGACCCGAAGACCGACGAGGAGCGCGAGACCCGCGCCCGCTACGACAAGGTCAAGGGCAGCGCGGTCAACCCCGTCCTGCGCGAGGGCAACTCGGACCGCCGCGCCCCCGCCTCGGTGAAGAACTACGCCAAGGCCCACCCGCACCGCATGGGTGCCTGGAGCGCCGACTCCAAGACCAACGTCGCCACCATGGGCGTCGACGACTTCCGCTCCACCGAGAAGTCCGCGGTCGTCGCCGAGGCCGGCGACCTCCGCATCGAGCTGCACGGCGACGACGGCTCCACCACCGTGCTCCGCGAGAAGGTGCCGGTGCTCGCCGGCGAGGTCGTCGACGCCTCGGTGATGCGCGTCGCCGCCCTGCGCGAGTTCCTGACCGCCCAGGTCGCCCGCGCCAAGGCCGAGGACGTGCTGTTCTCGGTGCACCTCAAGGCCACCATGATGAAGGTCTCCGACCCGATCGTCTTCGGCCACGTCGTGCGCGCGTTCTTCCCGAACACCTTCGCCACCTACGGTGCCGACCTCGCCGCCGCGGGCCTCAGCCCGAACGACGGCCTCGGCGGCATCTTCAAGGGCCTGGAGGCGCTCGCCAACGGCGCCGAGATCAAGGCGTCCTTCGACGCCGAGATCGCCGCCGGCCCCGCCCTGGCGATGGTCGACTCCGACCGCGGCATCACCAACCTGCACGTGCCGAGCGACGTCATCGTCGACGCCTCCATGCCGGCCATGATCCGCACCTCCGGCCACATGTGGGGCCCGGACGGCCAGGAGGCCGACACCCTCGCCGTCCTCCCGGACAGCAGCTACGCCGGCGTGTACCAGGCCGTCATCGAGGACTGCCGCGCCCACGGCGCCTTCGACCCGGCGACCATGGGCTCCGTCCCGAACGTCGGCCTGATGGCGCAGAAGGCCGAGGAGTACGGCAGCCACGACAAGACCTTCGAGATCGCCACCACCGGCACCGTGCGCGTCGTCGACGCCTCCGGCGCCGTCGTGCTGGAGCAGGTCGTGGGCGCCGGCGACATCTTCCGGATGTGCCAGACCAAGGACCTCCCGATCCGCGACTGGGTCAAGCTCGCCGTCACCCGCGCCCGCGCCACCGGCGACCCGGCCGTCTTCTGGCTGGACGAGGGCCGCGCGCACGACGCCCAGCTGATCGCCAAGGTGAAGGCGTACCTGCCGGAGCACGACACCGAGGGCCTGCAGATCGAGATCCTCTCCCCGGTCGAGGCGACCACGTTCTCGCTGGAGCGCATCCGCCGCGGCGAGAACACCATCTCGGTCACCGGCAACGTGCTGCGCGACTACCTGACCGACCTCTTCCCGATCCTGGAGCTGGGCACCAGCGCCAAGATGCTGTCGGTCGTCCCGCTGATGAACGGCGGCGGCCTCTTCGAGACCGGCGCCGGCGGCTCCGCCCCGAAGCACGTCCAGCAGCTGGTCAAGGAGAACTACCTGCGCTGGGACAGCCTCGGCGAGTTCCTCGCCCTGGCCGTCAGCTTCGAGCACCTCGCCACCACCACCGGCAACGCCCGCGCCCAGGTGCTGGCCGACACCCTGGACCGCGCCACCGGCAGCTTCCTCAACGAGGACAAGTCGCCGAGCCGCCGCCTCGGTGGCATCGACAACCGCGGCAGCCACTTCTACCTGGCCCTGTACTGGGCCCAGGAGCTGGCGCAGCAGACCGCCGACGCCGAGCTCGCCCAGGCGTTCGCCGGTCTCGCGAAGGCGCTGTCCGAGCAGGAGCAGACGATCGTCGACGAGCTGATCGCCGTCCAGGGCTCGGCGGCCGACATCGGCGGCTACTACCAGCCCGACACCACCAAGGCTGCGGCCGTGATGCGCCCGTCGAAGACCTTCAACGACGCCATCGCCTCCCTCGGCTGAACCACCCCGCACTCCCCGGAGTGACCGAAGGCCCCGCCGTCCCCGGCGGGGCCCTCGCCGTCCCCGCGGCGCCGCCGACGGCCCGGGAGCCGGCCGGGAGGTGCCCCCGACGCGGCGCCCCCGGGGTGACCTCCCGAGTGCCCTCGACGCCCTACGGGCTCAGGAAGCCGGCGTCGGTGAGGACCCGGCGGCCCTCGGGGGATTCGGCGAGGGCGACGAAGGCGTGGGCGCCGGCGGTGTTGGGGGCGTGGGCGAGGACGGCGATCGGGTAGTCGTTGATCGCGCGGGCGGCCTCGGGGAAGGGCACGCCGTCCGCCTTGCCCGCGGCGGCCTTCACGTCCGTCTGGTAGACCAGCGAGGCGTCGGCCTCGCGCAGTTCGACCTTGGTCAGGGCGGCCTTCACGTCCTGCTCCCAGCTGACCGGGGTGAGCTGGACGTTGCCGGCGGCGAGGGCCTTCTGGGCGGCGGCGCCGCAGGGCACCTGCTGGGCGCAGAGCACCACCTTGAGGCCCGGCTGGGCGAGGTCCTGCAGGGTGGTGATCTGCTGCGGGTTGTCCGGTGCGACGGCGATCTCCAGCTGGTTGCGGGCGAAGGTGACGGGATCGCCGGCCGTCCCGCCCTCGTCGCTGACGGTCTTCATGGTGGCCGGGCTCGCCGCGGCGAAGACGTCCGCGGGGGCGCCGGCGACGATGCTCGCCGCGAGGGCGTCGCTGCCCGCGAAGTTCAGCACCACGTGGCTGCCGGGGTGGGCCGCCTCGAACCTCCGCCCCAGTTCGGTGAAGGCCTCCTTCAGCGAGGCGGCCGCGAAGACGGTGACCGTGCCCGAGACGGACGCGGAGGCCGCCGGACCGGTGGACCCGGCGGACGGGGCCGGGTCCGAACCGCAGCCTGCGAGGGCGAGCAGGACGGCCGCACCGGCCGCGGCCAGGCGCAGGGCGGGACGGCCCGGGATTCGCTTCACGCGGCGAGCCTAGGGCCGCATCTGCCAGCCGCAGAGGCGCCTCTCCCTGGATTTCGCCCGTCTGCAGGAGTGCGGGCGCTCGGCGCCGTCCGTTGGTCGATCGCCCCGGCCGGGGCCGTGGCGGCCGTGGGTCGCACCAGTCGTGGCGGCCCGTCCCGGTTGGCTTCAATCGCCGTGTCGGCTTTCGAGGACGGTGGGGCAACGTGGACCTGAACACGGTGGTGGAGGTGCGTGACGCGCGGCGGCGCGACACCTGGCGGCCGGGCGACGCCTGGCTGGCCGGCGGGACGTACCTGTTCTCCGAGCCGCAGCCGCACCTGCGCCGGCTGATCGACCTCGGCCGCACGGGCTGGCCTCCGCTGCTCCCCGCCCCGGACGGCGCCCTGGAGATCGCCGCGACCTGCACCGTCGCCGAGCTCTCGGCGTACCCGAAGCCGGCGCAGTGGCCGTCCGCGCCGCTGTTCGAGCAGTGCTGCAGGGCCTTCCTGGCGTCCTGGAAGATCTGGCACCTGGCCACCGTCGGCGGCAACCTCTGCAACGCGCTGCCGGCCGGGCCGATGATCTCGCTGACCGCCGCACTGGACGGCGTCTGCCGGCTGGTGGCGCAGACCGGCGCCGTCCGGGAGGTCCCGGTGAAGGACTTCGTCACCGGGGCGGGGCGCAACGTCCTGCAGCCGGGCGAGCTGCTCCGCGCGGTGACCCTGCCCGCCCGGGCGCTGGCCCGCCGAACGGCCTTCCGGCAGGCCTCGCTCTACGGGCTGGGCCGTTCCGGCGCGCTGCTGATCGGCACCCTGGACGCCTCCGACGGTTCCTTCGCGCTGACCGTCACCGCCTCCACGGTGCGGCCGGTCCGGCTGGACTTCCCGCTGCTGCCGAACGCCGAGGCGCTGCGCGAGGGCATCGCGCACGCGGTCGGGCCGGGGGAGTACCACGACGACATCCACGGACTGCCCGCCTGGCGGCGGCACATGACCTTCCGTCTCGCGGAGGAGATCCGCCGCGAGCTCGCGGAGGAGGAGACCCGATGAGCTTCCACGTCCAGGTCAACGGACAGCCGTCCGGGGCCGAGCCGCGACCGGGCCAGTGCCTGCGGACCTACCTGCGCGAACAGGGCTGGTTCGGGGTGAAGAAGGGCTGCGACGCCGGGGACTGCGGCGCCTGCACCGTGCAGGTCGACGGCCGGCCGGTGCACAGCTGCCTCTACCCCGTGGTCCGCGCCGACGGCCGCGAGGTGACCACCGTGGAGGGCCTCGCCCGGGACGGCGAACTCCACCCGGTGCAGCAGCGGTTCCTCGACGCGCAGGGCTTCCAGTGCGGCTTCTGCACGGCCGGCATGCTGATGACGGCCGCCGCCTTCACCGAGGACCACCTCGCCGACCTGCCGAGGGCGCTGAAGGGCAACCTCTGCCGCTGCACCGGCTACCGGGCGATCGAGGACGCCGTCCGCGGCGTCCGGCACGTCGAACGGCCGTGCGCGGGCCAGGCGGTCGGACGCAGCCCCGGGGCGCCCGCCGGCCCGCAGGTGGTCACCGGCACCGCCCGCTACACCTTCGACCTGGAGGTCGAGGGCCTGCTGCACATGAAGCTGCTGCGCTCCCCGCACCCGCACGCCCGGATCGTCTCGATCGACACCTCCGCCGCGCTGCGCGTCCCCGGTGTGGTCGCGGTGTTCACCCACGAGGACGCGCCCGCCGCGCTGTACTCCTCCGCCCGGCACGAGCACCCCACCGAGGACCCGGACGACACCCGGGTGCTGGACGACACCGTCCGCTTCGTCGGCCAGCGGGTGGCCGCGGTGGTGGCCGAGAGCGAGGCGGCCGCCGAGGAGGGCTGCCGGAGGGTCGTGGTCGGGTACGAGGAACTCCCGTACGTGCTCGATCCGGAGGAGGCGATGGCGCCCGGCGCGCCGGTGCTCCACCCCAAGGGGCCCGAGTCGCGGATCGCCCGGCCGGAGGACAACGTCTGCGGCGAGGCCCACGGCGAGACGGGCGACGTGGAGCAGGGCTTCGCCGAGGCCGACCTGGTGTACGAGGAGACCTTCCGGACCCAGCGGGTGCAGCACGCCAGCCTGGAGACGCACGGCTGCGTGGCCTACTTCGAGGAGGTCGAGGACACGGGGGAGGAGCGGATCGTGGTGCGCTCCTCCACCCAGGTGCCGTTCCTCACCCGGCGGGCGCTGTGCGCGCTGTACGACCTGCCGACGGAGAAGGTCCGGGTGGTCGCGGGCCGGGTCGGCGGCGGGTTCGGCGGCAAGCAGGAGATGCTCACCGAGGACGTCGCGGTGCTCGCGGCGATGCGGCTGCACCGCCCGGTGAAGCTGGAGTTCACCCGCGCCGAGCAGTTCCACGGAGCCACCACCCGGCACCCCTTCACCATCACGGTGAAGGTCGGCGCCAGGGCGGACGGCACCCTGACGGCACTTCAGCTCCGGGTGGTCGCCAACACCGGCGCGTACGGCAACCACGGGCCGGCGGTGATGTACCACAGCATCGGCGAGTCGATGGGCGTGTACCGGGCGCCGCACAAGAAGGTCGACGCGTACTCCGTCTACACCAACGGCGTGCCCGCCGGCGCCTTCCGCGGCTACGGACTGGGCCAGGTGACCTTCGCCCTGGAATCGGCCATGGACGAACTCGCCCGGCGCCTGGGCCTCGACCCGCTGGTGCTGCGGGAGAAGAACGTCATCGGCCCCGGCGAGCCGATGGAGGGCCCGCTCGGCGAGGAGGACCTCCACATCGCCTCCTACGGCCTCGACCAGTGCCTCCAGGTGGTCCGGGACGCCCTCGCCGACGACACCAGCGCAGAACTCGCCCCCGAGGGCTGGCTGGTGGGCCAGGGCTTCGCCATGTCGGCGATCGCCTGCGGCCCGCCGGGCGGCCACATCGCCGACGCCACCGTGAAGCTCCTGGAGGACGGCACCTACGACATCGCCGTCGGCACCGCCGAGTTCGGCAACGGCACCACCACCGTCCACCAGCAGATCACCGCGGGCGCCCTGGGCACCACCGTCGACCGGACGACCGTCCGGCAGTCCGACACCGACCTCGTCCGGCACGACACCGGCGCCTTCGGCTCGGCCGGTACGGTCGTCGCCGGCAAGGCCGTGATGAAGGCCGCCAACGCCCTCGCCGAGCGGATCCTCACCTTCACCGCGGAGTACGCCCGCACCCCGCGCAGCCTGCTGCGGCTCACCGCCGACGCGGTGGACTGCGACGGGCGGCCGGTGCCGCTGAAGGAGCTCTTCGAGGCCGCCCGCGGCCGGGGCGTCGAGCTCCGGGCCGACGGGCACTTCGGCGGCTCGCCGCGCTCGGTGGCCTTCAACTCGCAGTGGTTCCGGATCGCCGTGGACCCGGACACCGGCGAGATCCGCATCCTGCGCAGCGTCCACGGCGCCGACGCCGGCAAGGTGATGAACCCGCTGCAGTGCCGCGGCCAGGTCGAGGGCGGCGTCGCCCAGGCACTCGGCGCCACCCTCTTCGAACAGGTGCTGCTCGACGAGCGCGGCGAGGTCACCACCGCCGCCTTCCGCCGCTACCGGCTGCCCGCCTTCGCCGACGTCCCGCGCACCGAGGTGCACTTCTCGCAGACCTCGGACGCCATCGGCCCGCTCGGCGCCAAGTCGATGTCCGAGAGCCCCTTCAACCCGGTGCCGCCCGCCTTCGCCAACGCCCTGCGCGACGCCACCGGCATCCGGTTCACCGAGGCGCCGTTCCTGCGCGACCGGGTCTGGCAGGCGATCGACGCCCACCGCCGGCAGGGCGGGCCGAGGCCGTAGAGTCGTCGTCGCAGGCCGCGCCGGTGGCAGCGGCGCCGAACCCACCCGCGGAGGCCCCCGGTGAGCACCCCACGGACGCCGCAGCGCACCCGCTCGTCGCACGACCGGGCGGCGACCGAGGAGGCCCTGCGCAGCGCGGCCCTGGACCTGCTGCAGAAGCAGGGCGTGCTCGCCGGACTCAACCTCCGCGAAGTGGCGGACGAGGCCGGCGTCAACCGCGGCCTCGTCTACCAGTACTTCGGCTCCCGCCGCGACCTGCTGCGCTCCGCCCTGTGGTCGCAGGGCCAGGAGAGCGTGCAGGACGCGGCGGCCGCCGCCTCCGAGGAGCTCCCGCTCCGCAAGCGGCTCTCCCGGTTCTTCTGGACGGCGCTGCGCCGCCCCGGCCCGATCCGGCTGATGGCCCTGCTCGTCCTCGACGGCGACGAGCGGCCCCGGCCGATGCCCGGCCGGGCCCACGAGCACCGGCTGCTGGAGGCCGAGGCCGCCCGCGGCGAACTGCCCGTCGACGACACCGACGCCCTGCAGGCGGCCGTGGCCTCCGCCGTGTACGGCTACGCGCTGTTCCGCGAGCACCTCGCCCGGGAGATCGACGTGCCGGTGGAGGAACTGGACGGCCGGGTGGCCCGCTGCCTGGACGCCATGGTGTCCCGGCCGCCCCGCCCCTGAGGCCGGCGCCACCCGGATTTCTAGCAGAACGCTGAAAGCCATCCGGGAGTGCGCGACACCGGAATCGCCGGGGCCGGAGACAAGCGGCCCGGCGTGGTTTATCGTTCCGCTAAAACCCTGCGGGAGCGGTGGCGAGAACCCGCGGCGATGGGAGTCGGCATGACCGAGAAGGCGTACCGCGTCTGCCCGCTGTGCGAGGCGACCTGCGGACTCGAACTCACCCTGGACACCGGCCGGATCACCGCCGCCCGCGGCGACCGGGCCGACGTCTTCAGCCGCGGGTTCGTCTGCCCCAAGGGCGCCGCCCTCGGCCAGCTCGACAACGACCCCGACCGGATCCGCCGCCCGCTGCTGCGCACCGCCACCGGCCACCGCGAGGTCGGCTGGGAGGAGGCCTTCGCCGCCGTCGAGGCCGGCCTCACCTCCGTCATCGACCGGCACGGCCGGCAGGCCGTCGCCACCTACCTCGGCAACCCCAACGTCCACACCCTGGCCGGCGGCCTCTACGCCGGCGCCCTCGCCAAGGCCGTCGGCAGCACCCAGGTCTACAGCGCCAGCACCGTCGACCAGATGCCCAAGCACGTCTCCTCCGGCCTGCTCTTCGGCGACCCGCTGGCGATCCCCGTCCCCGACCTCGACCGCACCGACTACCTGCTGATGCTCGGCGCCAACCCCGTCGAGTCCAACGGCAGCCTGTGCACCGCCGCCGACTTCCCCGGCAAGCTCAAGGCCCTGCGCCGGCGCGGCGGCCGCCTCGTCGTCGTCGACCCGCGGCGCACCCGCACCGCCGCCCTCGCCGACCGCCACCTGCCGATCCGCCCCGGCGCCGACGCCTACCTGCTGGCCGCCCTGGTGCACACCCTCTTCGCCGAGGAGCTCACCGCACCCGGCCCGCACCTCACCGGCGCCGAGGACGTCCGCCGGCTCGTCGAGCCCTTCCCGCCCGAGGCCGTCGCCGACGCCTGCGGCATCCCCGCCGAGTCGATCAAGGACCTCGCCCGCGAACTCGCCGCCGCCCCCACCGCCGCCGTCTACGCCCGGATCGGCACCAGCACCGTCGAGTTCGGCACCCTCGCGAGCTGGCTGGTCGACGTGCTCAACGCCCTCACCGGCAACCTCGACCGCCCGGGCGGCGCGATGTTCCCGCTCGCCGCCCGGCGCCGCCGCGGTACCGGCCGGGGCCGGGGGTTCACCACCGGCCGCTGGCACAGCAGGGTCCGCGGCCTGCCCGAGATCAAGGGCGAACTGCCCGCCGTCACCCTCGCCGAGGAGATCACCACCCCGGGCGAGGGGCAGGTCCGCGCCCTGATCACCGTGGCCGGCAACCCGGTGCTCTCCACCCCCGGCGGCCACCGCCTCGACGAGGCCCTCACCGGCCTCGACTTCATGGTCAGCGTCGACCCCTACCTCAACGAGACCACCCGGCACGCCCACGTCGTCCTGCCGCCCCCGCCGCCCGGCCGCTCCCCGCACTTCGACCTCGCCTTCGGCGACCTCGCGATCCGCAACACCGCCCGCTGGTCGCCGGCGCCCCTCCCGCCGGAGGACGGCGAACCCGACGAGTGCCGCATCCTCTCCCGGCTCACCATGATCGCCGCCGGCCACGGCGCCGCGGCCGCCGCGAACCCGTACGCCCTCGACGACACGGTGATCGCCGGCGTCCTCGCCAAGGCCGTCGCCGACCCGTCCTCGCCCGTCCACGGCCGCGACCCGGCCGAACTCGCCGCCGCCCTGCACGGCGACAGCGGCAGCGAACGCCAGGTCGACCTGATGCTCCGCCTCGGCGCCTACGGCGACGGCTTCGGCGCCGACCCGGACGGCCTCACCCTGGCCCGGCTGATCGCCGCACCGCACGGCATCGACCTCGGCCCGCTCGAACCCCGGCTGCCCGAGGTGCTGCGCACCCCCTCCGGCACCGTCGAACTCTGCCCCGCACCGCTCGCCGCCGACCTCGACCGGCTGCGCGCCGCCCTCGCCGAGCGCCGTGACGGCCTCGTCCTGGTCGGCCGCCGCCACCTGCGCTCCAACAACAGTTGGCTGCACAACCTGCCCGCACTGACCCGCGGCAGCAACCGGTGCACCCTGCATGTCCACCCCGCGGACGCTGCCGCCCTCGGCCTCGCCGACGGCGGCAGCGCCCTCGTCAGCAGCCGCACCGGCGAACTCACCGCCCCCGTCGAGATCACCGAGGACGTCATGCCCGGCGTCGTCAGCCTGCCGCACGGCTGGGGCCACGACCGGCCCGGCACCCGGCTGCGCACCGCCGCCGACGATCCCGGCGTCAACGTCAACCGGCTCACCGACCCCGACGCCCTCGACCCGCTCTCCGGCACCGCCGTCCTCAACGGCGTCCCGGTCCGGGTCCGCCCGGCCCCCGGATCCGCCCCTGCGACCGTCCCCGTGAGCGCCGTCGAAGCGGCCGCCGAACCCGCCCTGACGTCCGCTCAGGCGGGGTAGCGGATCAGCTCACCGGTCGCCAGCTCGAACGAGAAGGGTGCGGGAACGGGCACGGAGTCGCCGAACTTCCCGCGCCGCTGCCGGTGGTAGACGCCGTTGTCCGGCTCCGAGAACAGCACGATCGTGCCCTCGCGCGGATCGATCAGCAGGTACAGCGGGATCCGCATGAGCGGGTAGTCGCGGACCTTGCCGACCAGGTCGTTCTCGGGGTTGGAGGGAGAGACCACCTCCACCGCGATTTCGGCGAGCTCCGCGGGTACCTCGCTGCCGCCCAGCTCCACCACGGAGAACGGGATGCAGGTGAGGTCCGGATTGCGCAGCTTGCCGACGTTCGGCGAGGCGAGGTCGGTGTTCTCGCTCGGCATCAGCCCGGTCGGGCGGTGGGCGTCGAACTGCTCGCGGACGGCCAGGAGATTGCGCTGACGGATCACCGACGGGCCGGCCATGACGATGATCTCGTCCCCGGACACTTCGACCTTCCAGCCGGAGGGCGCGGTCAGGCTCTGTGCGTACCGGAGCAGCCGGGCGTGGCACCCGGCGATCTCGGAGTCCGACATGCCGTCATCCTTCCATCCCCTGTGGTGTGCCCGCCGGAGCGCGGGGCCGGATGACGACGCCCGGGCGGGGTGGGTGGCCCGGTAGAGTGCCGAGGCGGTGGGGGGTGTCCGGACGAGTCGAGCCCCTGGGCACCTGACGGGGGTGGGGATGCAGGGCGAGCGGCTGGACGGCCGGTACCGGCTGGAGACGGTGCTCGGCGCCGGGGGCATGGGCCAGGTGTGGCGGGCGTACGACGAGCGGGTCGGCCGGCCGGTGGCGGTGAAGCTGCTCACGGGCGCCGACACCTCCTCCTCGGGCGTCGAGCGGTTCGCCGCCGAGGCCCGGGCCGCCGGTAACCTCAGCAGCCCGCACATCGTCACCGTCCACGACTTCGGCCGGGCCGGCCCGGAACACGGCGGCGCACCCTTCCTGGTCATGGAGCACCTCGACGGGCGCGCCCTGGAGGACGTCCTCGACGAGGGGCCGCTGCCCGCGGTGCCGGACGCCCTCGGCTGGACGCAGCAGGTCTGCACCGGCCTGGCCGCCGCCCACCGGGCCGGCCTCGTCCACCGGGACATCAAACCGGCCAACGCCATGCTGCTGCCCGGCGGAACGGTCAAGATCCTCGACTTCGGGATCGTCAAGCACCTGTACGAGGACCACTCGTTCACCGGTACCGGCACCGCCATGGGCACCGCCGCCTACATGTCCCCCGAACAGGCCCGCGGCGACCGCAGCATCGGCCCGGCCGCCGATCTGTACGCCGTCGGCTGCCTGCTGCACACCCTCCTGACGGGCCGTCCGCCGTTCACCGGCGCACCGCTCGCCGTCCTCCACCAGCACCTCACCCGGCAGCCCGAGGCGCCCAGCGGCGTACGGCCCGGTGTCCCGGCAGGGGTCGACGCCCTCGTCCTCGCCCTGCTGGCCAAGGACCCGGGGGAGCGGCCCGGCAGTGCCGAACAGGTCGCCGAGCACATCGGCGCGCTGCTGACGGCGCCCGTACCCGCGCAGGCCGGTCCGAGCACCTGGGCCCCGCAGGCGGGAGCGCATCCCTCCGGAACCCTCGACGGTTCCCCGACCCGGGCCGACGCCCCCGGCATCCGGACCACCGGTGCGGGCGGCACCACCGGCGGGGCCGCGACCGCGGGCCCGGCCGGCACCACGGACCCGCGGAGCGTGCCCGCGCCCGCGCCCGGGGCAGACCCGCACCCCGCCCTGCCGGGCGGTGCACCCGCCGAGCCCGGACGGCTGATGACCGAGCCCGGACAGCTGATGACCGCCCGGGCCTCGCCGCTGCGCCGCAGCGCGCTCGCGGGCAGTGTGGCCGTCGCCGTTCAGCTGGCCGCCTTCGACTCCTGGACGCCGTGGGCCGCCGCGCTGGCCGGGGTCGGCGCCTTCCTCGTGGTCGCCGCCCTGCTGTGGATCGACAAGCCCTCGCCACAGCTCGGCCGGGGCACCGGCGGGCTCTTCGCCGCGGTGGCGGTGACCCTGGTCTCCGGTGTCCTGCTGCTGTTCTCCTCGAAGACGGCCTGGTGGGTGGCGCTCGTCCTGACGGTGGCGATGTGCCCCGTGGTGCTGGTGCTGCAGAAGCCGCTGGCCCGCGGCCTCGGCCAGCTGTTCGGCCGCCACGAGGCCGAGGCACAGATGGCGGTCAGCGCAGCCCTGGTGAACGCGGCGTTCGCGACCGGGTTCTACGTCGAGGCCGCGGGCCTCGGGATCCTGAAGGCCAACGGTCTCGGCCTGCTGACCTGGTGCGGCCTGGCCGCGGTGCTGACGCCACTGCTCCCCGGCCGCGCGGCCGGACCGGAACCGGCCCCCGATGCGCTGAACACGCCCGCCTGAACACGCCCGCCTGAACACGCCCGTCAGGGAACGCCGGTACGGCCGTGCCTCAGACCCGGCCGACGAGGGTGAAGCCGGCCTCGCCGACCGTGCTGCGCACCAGGGCGTCGTCGAGGTCGCCGGCCGACTCCACGATGACCCGGCCGGTGGCGGCGTGGGCGTTGACGTCGGTGACGCCGGGCAGGGCGGCGAGGCCCGCGGTGACGGTCCGCTCGCAGTGGCCGCAGCTCATGCCTTCGACACTGAAGACGGCGGTCGTGGACATCGGGGAACCTCCGGGTGGGGACGGGTCGGCGGCGGTGTGCCGCCCTCGGTGCCGACCAGGACAGCGCAGCCGGAGCCGGACGTGCCGGGGACACGCCGCGGATGTGCCCCCTTCGAGTGGTTCCGCCCCGAACGGAGTGTCGTGCGCCCCGCCGGCGCGCCGCAGGACGGCCACGGCCGGTACGCCGCGGGACGGCAACGGCCGGCGGGGCGCGTGCCGCGCTCCCACCGGCCGTTGCCGCGGGGTCAGTTCGCCGTGCCGAAGCCGTCCAGGATGCGCTGGGCGGCCAGGGTCGCGGTCAGGGTGCCCTGCCGGACCTGCTCCTCCACGACGGGGACGAGCCGCCGCACCTCGGGGTGCTCGCGGAGCCGGGCGAGCAGCTGGTCGTGGACCATCGCCCACGTCCAGTCGACCTGCTGGTCGCGCCGCTTGGCGTCCAGGGCGCCGGTGGCGTCGAGCAGGCTGCGGTGCTGCTGGAGGCGGTCCCAGAGGACGTCCAGCCCGAGGCCGCCGAGGCCGCTGCAGGTGAGCACCGGCGGTGTCCAGGCGGCGTCCGGCGGCTGGAGCAGCCGCAGGGCGCCGGCCAGTTCGCGGGCGGCGGCCTTGGCGTCCCGCTCGTGCGGGCCGTCCGCCTTGTTGACGGCGACCAGGTCGGCCAGCTCCAGGACGCCCTTCTTGATGCCCTGGAGCTGGTCGCCGGTACGGGCGAGGGTGAGCAGCAGGAAGGAGTCCACCATGCCCGCCACGGTGGTCTCCGACTGCCCGACGCCGACCGTCTCCACCAGGACGACGTCGTAGCCGGCGGCCTCCATCACCACCATGGACTCGCGGGTGGCGCGGGCCACCCCGCCGAGCGTCCCGGAGGTGGGGGAGGGCCGGACGAAGGCGTTCGGGTCGACGGAGAGCTTCTCCATCCGCGTCTTGTCGCCGAGGATGGAGCCGCCCGTCCGGCTGGACGTCGGGTCGACGGCGAGCACCGCGACCCTGTGCCCCATGCCGGTGAGCATGGTGCCGAGGGCCTCGATGAAGGTCGACTTGCCCACACCGGGGACACCGGTGATGCCGACCCGGACGGCCCGGCCGGAGTGCGGCAGCAGGTCGACCAGCAGCCGCTGGGCGAGCTCGCGGTGGTCGGGCCGGATGGACTCGACGAGGGTGATGGCCCGCGCGATCCAGGCGCGCGAGCCGTCCAGGACACCCTGCCGGTACTGGTCGAGGTCGATCGTCCGGGCCACGGCTCAGCGGCTCACAGCTCGTGGCCGAGGTCGGCGGCGAGCGAGGTGAGCAGGTCGTGGGCGGCGTCCGGGATCACGGTGCCGGGCGGGAAGACCGCGGCGGCGCCCATCTCCAGGAGCGTCGGGATGTCCTGCGGCGGGATCACGCCGCCGACCACGATGGTGATGTCCTCGCGTCCGGCCTCGGCGAGTTCGGCCTTCAGCGCCGGCACCAGGGTGAGGTGGCCGGCCGCCAGCGAGGAGACGCCGACGATGTGCACGTCGGCCTCGACGGCCTGCCGGGCGACCTCCGCCGGGGTCTGGAACAGCGGGCCGACGTCGACGGTGAAGCCGAGGTCGGCGAAGGCGGTGGCGATCACCTTCTGGCCGCGGTCGTGGCCGTCCTGGCCCATCTTGGCGACCAGGATGCGGGGGCGGCGGCCCTCGGCCTCCTCGAAGCGCTCGACGAGGTCGCGGGTGCGCTGCAGCGAGGTGGAGGGGCCTGCTTCGTCTCGGTACACACCGGAGATGGTACGGATCTGCCCGGAGTGCCGGCCGTACACCTTCTCGAGTGCGTCGGAGATCTCGCCGACGGTGGCCTTGGCACGGGCGGCGTTCACCGCGAGCGCCAGCAGGTTGCCGTCCAGCGAGGCGCCCTGCGGGCCGGCCTCGGCGGCCCGGGTGAGCGCGTGCAGGGCGTCCTGGCAGACCTGCTCGTCGCGCTCGGCGCGCAGCCGGCGGAGCTTCTCGATCTGCTGGGCGCGCACCGAGGAGTTGTCGACCTTGAGGACGTCGATCTGCTCGTCGTTGGCGACCCGGTACTTGTTGACGCCGATCACCGGCTGGCGGCCGGAGTCGATCCGCGCCTGGGTGCGGGCGGCGGCCTCCTCGACGCGAAGCTTGGGGATGCCCGCGTCGATCGCCTTGGCCATGCCGCCGGCCGCCTCGACCTCCTGGATGTGCTGCCAGGCGCGGCGGGCCAGGTCGTGGGTGAGCTTCTCGACGTACGCCGAGCCGCCCCACGGGTCGATGACCCGGCAGGTGCCGGACTCCTGCTGCAGCATCAGCTGGGTGTTGCGGGCGATCCGGGCCGAGAAGTCGGTCGGCAGGGCGAGCGCCTCGTCGAGGGCGTTGGTGTGCAGCGACTGGGTGTGGCCCTGGGTCGCCGCCATCGCCTCCACGCAGGTGCGGGTGACGTTGTTGAACACGTCCTGCGCGGTGAGCGACCAGCCGGAGGTCTGCGAATGGGTGCGCAGCGACAGCGACTTGGCGTTCTGCGGGTCGAACTGCTTGACCAGCTTGGCCCACAGCAGCCGGGCCGCGCGCAGCTTGGCGACCTCCATGAAGAAGTTCATGCCGATCGCCCAGAAGAACGACAGCCGCGGCGCGAAGGCGTCCACGTCCAGTCCGGCGCCGAGGCCGGCCCGCAGGTACTCCACACCGTCCGCGAGGGTGTACGCCAGCTCCAGGTCGGCCGTGGCTCCGGCCTCCTGGATGTGGTAGCCCGAGATGGAGATCGAGTTGTACCGCGGCATCTTCTGCGAGGTGTACGCGAAGATGTCCGAGATGATCCGCATCGAGGGCTGCGGCGGGTAGATGTACGTGTTGCGGACCATGAACTCCTTGAGGATGTCGTTCTGGATGGTCCCCGCCAGCTTCTCCGGCGGCACCCCCTGCTCCTCGGCGGCCACGATGTACAGCGCCAGCACGGGCAGCACCGCGCCGTTCATGGTCATCGACACGGACATCTTGTCCAGCGGGATGCCGTCGAAGAGCTGGCGCATGTCGTAGATGGAGTCGATGGCCACGCCGGCCATGCCGACGTCGCCGGTGACCCGCGGGTGGTCGCTGTCGTAGCCGCGGTGGGTCGGCAGGTCGAAGGCGACCGAGAGGCCCTTCTGGCCGGCCGCGAGGTTGCGGCGGTAGAAGGCGTTGGACTCCTCGGCGGTGGAGAAGCCCGCGTACTGGCGGACCGTCCACGGCTGGTTGACGTACATGGTCGGGTAGGGGCCGCGCAGGAACGGCGCCACGCCCGGGTAGGTGCCGAGGAAGTCCAGGCCGGCCAGGTCCTCCGCGGTGTACAGCGGCTTGACGCCGATGCCCTCCGGGGTCTCCCAGACCTGCTCGTCGACGTCCTTGCCGGTCGCCTGCTGCCAGGCGTCGCGCCACTGGCCGCCGTCGCCGGCGGGCGTGCCGGAGCCCAGCCCGATGGTGGTGAAGTCGGGGATCATCGGGCCACTCCGATCTCGTCCAGGAGGGAGGTCAGGACCTCGACGGCGTTGCAGCCGGCGAACACGTAGGAGTCCACGCCGGCGCGCTCCAGCGCCTCGCGCAGCTCTCCGGGGCGTCCGGCCAGCAGCACCTTCGCGGCGCCCGCGGTCTTCAGCGCCTTCGCGACGGCCTCGCCGTGCTCGGCGTACTGCGCGTCGCCGGAGCACAGACAGGCGACGGTGGCGCCGCTCGCCGCGAACGCCTCGGCCAGTGCGGCCGGGTCGCCCGGGTCCGTCATCGCAGTCTCGACGGAGGCGGTCTCGATGCCGCCGGCCTGGAAGAGGTTGGCGGCGAAGGTGGTGCGCGCGGTGTGCGCGGCGGCGGTGCCGATCGAGGCCAGGAACAGCTTCGGCCGGGCGCCGGTGGCGGCCAGGTGCGCGTCCGAGCGGTCGCGCAGTGCCTCGTACGCCTCGGCGCGGCGGACCTGCGGCAGGCCGCCGCCGCGGCGGGCGGGCGCGGGCTCGCGGACGAGCGGCTGCTCGCCCAGGTTCGGGAACTCGCTGACGCCGGTGACCGGCTCGCGCCGCTTGGCGATCTTCGCGGTGCGCTCCGCCCAGGTCGCGGCGATCCGCTCGCCGACCAGGCCGGAGACCAGGGCCGCGCGCAGGCCGCCGGCCCGCTCGATCTCCTGGAAGAAGGACCAGGCGGCCTGGGCGAGCTCGTCGGTGAGCGCCTCGACGTACCAGGAGCCGCCGGCCGGGTCGACGACCTTCGCCAGGTTGGACTCCTCCAGCAGGATCGCCTGGGTGTTGCGGGCGATCCGGCGGGCGAAGGCGTCGGACAGGCCGGCCTCGGCGTCGAAGGGCTGCACGGTGACGGCGTCGGCCCCGCCGACACCGGCGGCCAGGCAGGCGACGGTGGTGCGCAGCATGTTCACCCACGGGTCGCGGGCGGTCATCATCACCGAGGAGGTGACGGCGTGCTGGCGCTGCGCGGCGGCCGGGCCGGTCACCCCGGAGACCTCGGCGACGCGGGCCCACAGGCGCCGGGCGGCGCGGAACTTGGCGATGCCGAGGAACTGGTCCTCGGTGGCCGCGTAGCGGAACTCCAGCTGGCCGGCGGCCTCGTCGGCGGTGAGCCCGGCGCCGGTCAGGGCGCGCAGGTAGGCGACGCCGGCGGCCAGCGAGCAGCCGAGCTCCTGGGCGGCCGAGGCGCCGGCGTCGTGGAAGACGAGGGCGTCGACGGCCAGGGCGCGGACGTTCGGGTAGGTGCGGCCGCAGTGCGCGGCCAGGTCGGCGGCCTCGGCGAGCTGCGCGGTGGTGGCGGAGTCGTCGCCGGTGCGGGCGAGCAGGCCCAGCGGGTCGGCGCCGAGGTTGCCGGAGGCGACGTCGGCGGGCACCGCGCGCTCGGCCAGCAGCGCGAACAACTGCTCGGCGGCGGGCCGGAATTCGGCGCCCGCGTCCAGGACGACGGCAGCGAAGTCGAGGTACACGCCCTGCAGCACGGCGGGCAGCGCGGCCACCGGCAGGCCGCCGTCGCCGACGGTCAGCCAGAGCGAGGTCACGCCGTTCTCGAGGTCGGCGAGGACCGCCTCGTTGGCGCGTGCCGCGTCCGGGTCGGCGTGGCGCTGCCGTACGTCCCAGCCGGACACGGCGGAGCCGTGCGGCCGGCCGCCCCGGAGGTACGGGGCGAAGCCGGGGAGGCCGGCGTCGGCCGGCGCGTCCTCAGCGGTGTACAGCGGGCGGGCGCTGAGCCCGTCCTGGAGCTTGGTGGTGAGCGCTTCCTCCGCCTGCACGCCGCTCGCGTCCTGCACACCCGACTTGCGCAGCACGCCTTCGACGAGGCGCTGCCACTGCTCGCGGGTCGCATCCGGGAACTCGGCGGCCAGGGGAAGCCCTTCGGGCTGGACCGTCATGAGTGCAGGTTAGTGCCCGTTAGCAGGCCGGCAGCAGATCAATCCAGTGTGACCTTTCCCTCGCTGCACTCCAGGTGACGGGGAGTGCAGCGGCCCCGGGCGGCGGGCCGGGAACGGGCCTCCGGGGGCCGGCCCGGGGCGGCTGCCGGCCCGTCAACTCGCCCCGGGACGCGTCCGGCAACGGATTCGACAGGGCGTGCCGTGACTCTTGTCGGCCCTGCAACGCCGGTTGTATAACGTTGTAAACGCCCGATGGAGAGCGCGATCTCCCCGCCGGGCCGCTCGTCCTGCACGTCAGCGAAGCCTTCCCCTGCCTCCCCGAACCGGCCCGCCACCGGTGCGTCCCGGGCTGCCCCGGCACGCCCGGAACCCCCCGGCCGGCGCCGTCCCACCCGTCAAGGAGCGTCCTCGCATGACCAGCATCCGCAGATCCCGCAGCCTGCTCGCCTCCGCCGCGCTGCTCGCCTCCGCCGCACTCGTCCTCACCGGCTGCGCCAAGGAGGAGACCCCGTCCGCCGGCTCCGGCGACGGCCAGGCCGCCCAGGCCGCCACCAGTGCGGCCGCCTCCGCCCCGGCCGCCGGCGCGGGCTGCACCCTGCAGAGCACCGGCACCCCCAAGATCGACCTGAAGGACGCGATCGTCGGCTTCTCCCAGTCGGAGAAGGAGGCCAACCCCTTCCGCATCGCCGAGACCCAGTCGATCAAGGACGAGGCGGCCAAGCTCGGCGTCAAGAAGCTGCTCACCACCAACGCGCAGTCCCAGCTCTCGAAGCAGATCAGCGACATCCAGGACATGCTCAACCAGGGCGCGCAGCTGCTCGTCGTCGCGCCGCTGAACTCCGACGGCCTGCAGCCGGCGCTCGCCGCCGCGGCCGCCAAGCACGTCCCGGTGATCACCATCGACCGCAAGGTCAACGCCACCGCCTGCAAGGACTACCTGACCTTCATCGGCTCCAACTTCGTCGAGCAGGGCAAGCGGGCCGCCGACGCGCTCATCCAGGCCACCGGCGGCACCGGCAAGGTCGCCATCCTGCTCGGCTCCTCCGGCAACAACGTCACCACCGACCGCACCAACGGCTTCGTCGAGCAGCTGAAGGCCAAGGCGCCCGGCATGGAGATCGTCGCCCAGCAGACCGGCGAGTTCGCCCGGGACAAGGGCCAGCAGGTGATGGAGCAGCTGATCCAGTCCAAGCCGGAGATCACCGCGGTGTACGCGGAGAACGACGAGATGGGCCTCGGCGCCGTCACCGCCCTCAAGAGCGCCGGCCGCAAGCCCGGCAAGGACGTCAAGATCGTCTCCATCGACGGCACCCGCAACGCCGTGCAGGCGCTCGCCGCCGGCGACTACAACGGCGTCATCGAGTCCAACCCGAGGTTCGGCCCGCTGGCCTTCGAGACCCTGCAGAAGTTCCTCGCCGGGGAGTCCATCGCCGACAGCGTGATCATCACCGACCGCGCCTACGAGCCGGGCAACGCCGCGGCCTCGGTCGCCGGCGCGTACTGAGCCGACTCGCCCCGCGCGCCGCTGACCCGGGGCGCCCGGCCGGCCATCCCGGCCGCGCGCCCCGGACCAGCCCTCCCGCCCTTCCCCCCTCCCCGCACCTGTGCGCCCCCGTACACCCCGTATGCCCCGGAGGTCCCACCCATGGCCCCACCCGCCCAGGCGGCCGCCCCGCCCGAGGACGGAGCCGCCGCGCCGCCCGCGCTGGAGGCCGTCGGCGTGGCCAAGCGCTTCCCCGGCGTCGTCGCCCTCGACGACGTCTCGCTCACCCTGCGACCCGGCGAGATCCACGCCCTGGTGGGGGAGAACGGCGCAGGCAAGTCCACCCTGATCAAGGTGCTCACCGGCGTGCACCGCCCCGACGCAGGCGAGCTGCGGATCGCCGGCCGCCCGGTCACCCTGCACCGGCCGTTCGACGCCCAGCAGGCCGGAGTGTCGACGATCTACCAGGAGGTCAACCTCGTCCCGCTGATGAGCGTGGCCCGCAACGTCTTCCTCGGCCGCGAGCCCCGCACCCGCTTCGGCCTGATCGACTTCGCCCGGATGCACGCGGAGAGCGCCGAACTGCTGGCCGGCCTCGGCGTCACCGTCGACCCGCGCCGCCCGCTGCACACCCTCGGCATCGGCGCCCAGCAGATGGTCGCCCTCGCCCGTGCGGTCTCCGTCGACGCCCGGGTGGTCGTGATGGACGAGCCCACCTCCGCCCTGGAGCCACGCGAGGTGGAGACGCTCTTCCGGGTGGTCGGCGACCTGCACGCGCAGGGCATCGCGATCCTCTACGTCAGCCACCGGATGGACGAGCTGTACCGGCTCTGCGACCGGGCCACCGTGCTGCGCGACGGCCGCCTGGTGCACACCGGCGAACTGGCCGGACTGGACCGGCTCGACCTGGTCTCGATGATGCTCGGCCGGGACGTCGCCGAGGTCCGCCGGCACGGCGTCACCGGCTTCGGCGACGGCCACCGCGCCGACCGCGAACCCGTCCTCACCGCCCGCGGCCTGACCAGGCGCCACCAGCTGCACGGGGTCGGCCTGGAACTGCGCCCCGGCGAGGTGCTCGGCCTCGGCGGACTGCTGGGCTCCGGCCGCAGCGAGACCGCCAAGGCGCTCGCCGGCGCGCTGCCGCTGGACTCCGGTGCCGTCGAGGTGGCCGGCCGCCCGCTCGCCCGGCGCTCCCCGGCCGCCGCGATCCGGGCCGGCATCAGCCTGCTGCCGGAGGACCGCAAGGCCGAGGGGATCGTCCCGGAGCTGTCCGTCCGGGAGAACATCGTGCTCGCCGCGATGCCCCGGCTCTCCCGCTTCGGCCTGGTCTCCCGGCGCCGCCAGGACCGGCTGGTCGAGGTCTTCATGAAGCGGCTGCGGATCAAGGCGTCCAGCCCCGAGCAGAAGGTCGGCGAACTCTCCGGCGGCAACCAGCAGAAGGTGCTGCTCGCCCGCTGGCTCTGCCTGGAGCCCCGGGTGCTGCTGCTCGACGAGCCCACCCGCGGCATCGACGTCGGCGCCAAGGCCGAGGTGCAGGCGCTGATCGACGAGCTCGCCCGCGAAGGGCTGGCGGTGCTGCTGATCTCCTCCGACATCGAGGAGCTCGTCGAGGGCGCCGACCGGATCACCGTGCTGCACGCCGGCGCCGTCGCGGGCGAACTCACCGGCGAACACGTCACCGAGTCCGACCTGCTGGCCCTGCTCGCCGACCGAGCCGACAACGCCGACCGAGCCGACAGCGCCGACCGAGCCGAGCCCGCCGGGCCCGTTGCGGCCGACGGCCCGGCCGCGGAGCCCGCCCCCGAGGAGAAGCGATGACCCAGCCCGCCCTCGCCGGGCGCCCGGCCGCGCTGCGGCTGCCCGACGCCGCCTGGCTGCAGAAGTACGGCGTGTACCTCGCCGTCGCCGTCCTGCTGCTGTTCAACGCCCTGTTCACCGAGCACTTCCTGACCGCCGACAACCTGCGCACCCAGCTCGTCCAGGTCGCCCCCGTGGTGATCGTCGCGCTCGGCATGGCCCTGGTCATCGGCACCGAGGGCGTCGACCTGTCGGTCGGCTCCACCATGGCCCTCGCCAGTGCACTGCTGCCGCTCTACCTCGGCTACGGGCTCGTCCCGGCCCTGCTGATCGCCCTGCTCGCCGGAATCGCCGTCGGCCTGGTCAACGGCACCCTGGTGTCCGTCGTCGGACTGCAGCCGATCGTCGCCACGCTCGCCCTGTTCGTCGGCGGCCGCGGCCTCGCCCTGGTCGTCGCCGACGGCCAGCTCAAGCAGATCGTCAACCCCGACCTGCTCGCCCTCGGCTCCGGCAGCCTGCTCGGCGTGCCGTGGACGGTGCTGATCGCCGGGGCGCTCGCGCTGCTCGTCGCCGGGCTCGTCCACCGCACCACCTTCGGCCGCCGGCTGGTCGCCGTCGGCGGCAACCGCACCGCCGCCGGACTGGCCGGCCTGCCCGTCCGCCGGATCCTGTGCGGGGTGTACGTGATCTGCGGGGTGTTCGCCGCCCTCGCCGGTGTGCTGGCCACCGCCCGGCTCACCGCCAGCGACCCGTCCGCCCTGGGCACCCTGATGGAGCTGTCCGCCATCACCGCGGTGGTGGTCGGCGGCACCCCGCTCACCGGCGGCTCGGTCCGCGTCCTCGGCACCGTCACCGGCGCCCTGCTGATGCAGCTGCTGCGCGCCACCCTCGTCAAGCACGACCTGCCCGACTCCACCGCCCAGATCGCCCAGGCGGCCATCATCCTGGCCGCCGTCTACGCCGCCCGGGAGCGCCGGTCGCGATGAAGAAGCCCGCCCTGCTCACACCCGTGCCGGCCGCCGCGCCCGCCGGGCCCCGTTCCGCACCCGCCGCCACCCGCCCCGCCGCCGAGGGCGGTGCCCTCGCCGCCCGGTTGCTCGGCCGGCTCCAGCGCCAGGCCGTGCCCGCCGTGCTCGTCCTGCTGGTGCTGGTCTCCTCGGTGCTGTTCCCGTCCTTCGGGACGCTCGACAACGCCCGCAGCATCACCGTGCAGACCTCCTTCCTCGCGATCGTCGCCCTCGGCATGACCCTGGTGATCCTCACCGGCGGCATCGACCTGTCGGTGGGCTCGGTCTTCGCGCTCGGCGGCGTCCTGGCCGCCTGGGCCTCCCAGTGGGGGATCGTCCCGGCGCTGCTGCTGCCGCTCGCGGTCTGCGGCACGATCGGCGCGATCAACGGACTGTTGGTCGCCCGGGCCGGGATGGCGCCGTTCATCGTCACCCTGGCCACCCTGCTCGCCGCCCGCGGCCTGCTGCTCGCCGTCACCCACGAGGGCGCCACCACCTACCTGGTGCCCCGCGGCTCCGCCTTCGCCGAACTCGGCCAGGGCACGGTCCGGGGCTTCGGCTACCCGGTGCTGATCGCACTCGCCCTCTTCGGACTCGGCGGCGTGCTGCTCCAGCGCACCCCCTTCGGCCAGAGCGTCTTCGCGATCGGCGGCAGCAGCGACGCCGCCACCCTGATGGGCCTGCCGGTCGCCCGCACCCGGGTCCTGGTCTACCTGCTGAGCAGCCTGCTCGCCGGGCTGGCCGGCGCGCTCAGCGCGGCCCGGCTCTCCTCCGGCGTCACCATCGTCGGCGTCGGCATGGAGCTCGACGCGATCGCCGCGGTGGTGATCGGCGGCACCCTGCTGACCGGCGGCGCCGGCACCGTCGGCGGCACCCTGTGGGGCGTCCTGCTGCTCGCCGTCATCCAGAACCTCATCAACCAGATCGGCTCGCTGAACTCCTCCTACCAGTCCGTGGTGAGCGGCGGTTTCCTGATCGTGGTCGTCCTCGCGCAGCGGTACCTCTTCCGCGCGCGTCCAACCCCGTAGAAATGACCCGAGAAACCGTCGGCCGAGAGGGAACACCGTGGTCAGTCTGAAGGACGTCGCACAGCGCGCCGGAGTGTCGATCAAGACAGTCTCCAACGTGGTGAACGGCTACCAGCACGTCACCCCGGCGATGCGCGAACGCGTCCAGCGCGCCATCGACGAGCTGGGCTACCGGCCCAACCTGACGGCGCGCCACCTGCGCAAGGGCCGCACCGGCATCATCGCGCTGGCCGTCCCCGAGCTCGGCAACCCGTACTTCGCCGAGCTCGCCGGGGCGGTGATCGACGCCGCCGCCCGGCACGACTACACCGTCCTGCTCGACCACACCGGCGGCCGGCGCGACCAGGAGCTGCTCGTCTGCCAGGGCTTCCGGGCGCACGTCATGGACGGGCTCATCCTCAGCCCCATCGAGCTGGAGTCCGAGGACCTGCTCGCCCGCACCGACACCTCCCCGCTCGTGCTGCTCGGCGAGCGGGAGTACGACGCGCCGTACGACCACATCGCGATCGACAACGTCGCCGCGGCGAGACTCGCCGTCCGCCACCTCGTCGACACCGGCCGCCGCCGGATCGCCTTCCTCGGCGCCCGCGAGGAGAGCGCCCGGCGCCCCGCCCACCTGCGCCTGCGCGGCTGGAGGGAGGAGCTCGACGCGGCCGGACTGCCGGCCGGCGACGACCTGGTCGTCGCCACCGAGGCGTACGGGCGGGAGGACGGCGCCCGGGCGATGGCCGCCCTGCTCGACCGCGGCCCCCGCCCGGACGCCGTGTTCGCCTACAACGACACCATGGCGGTCGGCGCACTGCGCACCCTCGCCGACCGCGGGCTGCGGGTGCCCGAGGACGTCGCCGTCGTCGGCTTCGACGACATCGACGAGAGCCGGTTCGCCCACACCCCGCTCACCACCATCGCCCCCGACAAGGAGGCGATCGCCCGGCTCGCCGTCGACTGCCTGGTCGACCGGCTGGCCGGCACCGCCGCGACCGAACCACGCCGCGCCCGGCCCGGCCACCGCCTGGTCGTGCGCGACTCCACCGTCGGGCGGAGGTGAGTCCAGGGGCGCGTGGGGGCACCTCCCGGCCGAAGGCTGGGGGAGAACCGCGCAATTCGGATGCGGGCCACCTGACGAACCAGGGGTCGACCGAATCCGCGCAGGACCCGCTCCCGGACTGCGCAGTTCCCCCCGCCCCCGGGCGAACACCTCCCGAACCGCCCGGCCGATCCGTTGCAGGAGCGAGGCAATGTCACCCACCGTCCGGCAGGACGCGCACGGCACCACCCCCGACGGCCGGGCGGTGCACGCCTGGACGCTGGAGGCCACCGGCGGCCTGCGGGCCACCGTCCTCACCCTCGGCGCCTCGCTGGCCGCACTGACCGCCCCCGCCCCGCGCGCGTCGCCGGGCCCGGTGGTGCTCGGCCTGCCCTCGTTGAGCGTCCGGGCCGGGGACCACCCGTACCTCGGCCCGGTGGTCGGCCGGTACGCCAACCGCATCGCGCACGGCCGCTTCACCCTGGACGGGACGGAGCACCGCGTCCCGGTGAACGACCGCGGCCACGCCCTGCACGGCGGGCCGGACGGCTTCCACCGCCGCGTCTGGCGGGCCGCACCGACCGCCGACGGCACCGGGGTCGAGCTGAGCCTGCACAGCCCGCACGGCGACATGGGATTCCCCGGCGCGCTCGACCTCACCGCCACCTACCGGCTGGCCGGCCCGGGCACGCTGGCGGTCGACTACCGGGCCGTCACCGACCGCCCGACGGTGGTCAATCCGACCAACCACGCGTACTTCAACCTGGCCGGGCACGGCACCGTCCACGACCACCTGCTGGAGGTGTCCGCCGACCACTACCTGCCGGTCACCACCGAGGGCATCCCGTACGGCCCGCCCGAACCGGTGGCGGGCACGCCCTTCGACTTCGGGCGGCCCGCCCGGCTCGGCGGGCGGATCGCCGACGGGCACCCGCAGGTCCGGGCCGCGGGCGGGCTCGACCACTGCTGGGTGCTGCGGGCCGCCGAACCGGGGGAGCTGCGGCACGCCGCGACCCTCGCCGAGCCCTCGGCCGGCCGCCGGATGGAGGTCTGGACGACCGAGCCCGGTGTGCAGGTCTACACCGGCAACAACCTCGACGGCACCCTGCCGGGCGCGGACGGCCGGCCGCTGCCGCAGCACGCCGGGATCTGCCTGGAGACCCAGCACCTGCCGGACTCGCCCAACCGCCCCGAGTACCCGAGCACGGTGCTGCGACCCGGTCGGGTCTTCCGCAGCCGCACCGAGTTCCGCTTCAGCACGAAGAATTGACGAGTCGTCAGATCCTGTCGGAGGTCTGGACAAGGATCTGACGGCGTGCTGTCATTCCGCTTGGCGCAGCGATTTCCAACGTTGCAATCCGGAGTCGTCCGCACCGCTCCACCGGTGCGGAGCCCCGCCCCGCCCCCCCCCCCCCCCCCCCACCCCCCCCCCCCCCGCGCCCCCCCCCCCCCCCCCGACTCCCGCACGCCCTGCGCCGCCCCGCACACGCACACGCACGGACCAGCCCAGCACCGCCGACCGCCGCCGCCGTCACGGCGCCACCCCCGCCGGAGTGCCCATGCCGTCCCTGTCCCGCCGCAGCCTGCTGACCGCCATCGGTGCGTCCGCCGGCGCCCACGCCCTCGGCCTCGGGCTCGCCCCCGTCGCCGCCGGCCTGCCGCCCGCCCCCGGCGGCCTCTACGCGCCCAACGCCGCGCCCCTGCACCCCACCGCGCTGCTGCGGCTGCCGCCCGACGCGATCCGCCCGGCCGGCTGGCTCGCCGGCCAGCTCTCCCTGCAACTCGCCGGCCTGTGCGGCCGGTACGCCGAGACCTCGCACTTCCTCGACCTCGCCACCACCGGCTGGGCGCAGCCCGAGCGCGGCGGCTGGGAGGAGGTCCCGTACTGGCTGCGCGGCTACGTCGACCTCGCGATCACCACCCGCGACGCCACCGCGCTCGCCACCGCCCGCCGCTGGGTCGACGCGATCCTCGCCACCGCGCAGCCCGACGGCTTCTTCGGCCCGACCGCGCTGCGCACCTCGCTCGGCGGCGGCCCCGACTTCTGGCCCTTCCTGCCGCTGCTCCAGGCGCTGCGCTCCTGGCAGGAGTACTCGGGCGACAGCCGCATCCTGCCCTTCCTCACCGCCTTCCTGCGGTTCATGAACGCCCAGGGCCCCGGTGCGTTCAACCAGAGCTGGGTCTCCGTCCGCTGGGGCGACGGCCTGGACACCGTGGTCTGGCTCTACAACCGCACCCGGGACGCCTTCCTGCTCGACCTGATGGACCGCATCCACCGCAACGGCGCCGACTGGACGAACACCGTCCCCAGCTGGCACAACGTCAACATCGCGCAGGGATTCCGGGAGCCCGCCCAGTACGCCCAGCGCTCCGGCCTCGCCGGCGACACCACCGCCGCCTACCGCACCTACGACACCGTGATGGGCCGCTACGGGCAGTTCCCCGGCGGCGGCTTCGCCGGCGACGAGAACGCCCGCCCCGGCTTCGGCGACCCCCGGCAGGGCTTCGAGACCTGCGGCGTCGTCGAGTTCATGGCCAGCCACGAACTGCTCAACCGGCTCACCGGCGACCCGGTCTGGGCCGACCGCTGCGAGGAACTGGCCTTCAACTCCCTGCCGCCCGCCCTCGACCCGCAGGGCAAGGCGGTGCACTACGTCACCAGCGCCAACAGCGTCGACCTGGACGACGCGCCCAAGACCCAGGGCCAGTTCCAGAACGGCTTCGCCATGCAGTCCTACATGGCCGGCGTCGACCAGTACCGCTGCTGCCCGCACAACTACGGGATGGGCTGGCCCTGGTTCACCCAGGAGCTCTGGCTCGCCACCCCCGACGGCGGCCTCGCCGCCGCCATGTACGCCCCCTGCACGGTCGCCGCCAGGGTCGGTGACGGCAGCACCACCGTCACCGTCCGGGAGGACACCGAGTACCCCTTCGGCGACACCGTCACGCTCACCGTCACCACCCCGCGGCCGGTCGCCTTCCCGCTCGTGCTGCGCGTCCCGGGCTGGTGCCCGGACCCGCAACTCACCGTCAACGGGCAGGCGGTGGCCGCCCCCGCCGGCCCCGCGTACACCACCGTCCGACGCACCTGGAACAACGGCGACCGGGTCACCCTGCGCCTGCCGCAGCGGGTCGCGGTGCGCACGTGGACGGACAACCACCGCTGCGTCTCGGTCGCCCGCGGCCCGCTGGGCTACGCCCTGCAGATCGGCGAGAACTGGGTCCGCACCGGCGGCAGCGACGCCTTCCCGCAGTACGACGTGCACGCCACCACCCCCTGGAACTACGGCCTCGGCCTCGACCCGGCCGCGCCCACCGCCGCGCTCGCCTTCACCACCCGCGGCGGGGCGCTGCCCGCCAACCCCTTCACCCAGGCCGACAACCCCCACCGGATCACCGCCCCGGCCCGCCGGATCGCCGAGTGGCAGGCAGACTCCCAGCACGTCGTCACCCCGCTGCAGGACAGCCCGGCCCGCAGTGCCGCCCCCGTCGAGACGGTCACCCTGATCCCGATGGCAGCGGCCCGGCTGCGCATCTCCTCCTTCCCGACCGCCGGCCCCGACGGCACGCCCTGGTCCGCCCCCGGCGCCGCCTTCCGGATCCGCAACCGGCATTCGGGCAAGGTGCTGGGGGTGGACGGCATGTCGACGTCGGACTCGGCGCGGGTGGTGCAGTTCGCGGACAGCGGCACCGACGACCACCTGTGGCAGCCGGTCGACAACGGCGACGGCTGGTACCGGATCCGCAACGTCCACTCGGGCAAGGTGCTGGGGGTGGACGGCATGTCGACGTCGGACTCGGCGCGGGTGGTGCAGTTCGCGGACAGCGGCACCGACGACCACCTGTGGCAGCTCGTCGACAACGGCGACGGCTGGTACCGGATCCGCAACCGGCACTCCGGCAAGGTGCTGGGGGTGGACGGCATGTCGACGGCCGACTCCGCCCAGGTGGTGCAGTTCGCGGACAGCGGCACCGACGACCACCTCTGGCTGCTGCACCCCGACGGGCAGCTGCGGATCGAGAACCTCAACTCCGGCAAGGTGCTGGGCGTGGACCGGATGTCCACCGCGGACAGCGCCCAGGTCGTGCAGTTCGCCGACAACGGCACCGACGACCACCTGTGGAGCTTCCTCGCCGACGCGGACGGCTGGTTCCGGATCCGCAACCTGCACTCCGGCAAGGTGCTCGGCGTCGACCAGATGTCGACGGCCGACTCCGCCCGGGTGGTGCAGTTCGCCGACAACGGCTCCGACGACCACCGGTGGCGCCTGGTGCACGACGGCGCCGGCCGGTTCCGGATCCGCAACGCCCGCTCCGGCAAGGTGCTGGGCGTGGACCGGATGTCCACCGCGGACAGCGCCCCGGTGGTGCAGTTCGCGGACAACGGCACGGCCGACCACCTGTGGCGGCTGCACTGACGCACCCTCCGCCCCACCCCCACCCGTACGGAGGAGACCCGCATGTCCGCACCGCCGCAGCCCGCACTCCCGGCACCACCACCGTCCGCACCGCCCGGCGTCCTGTACCGGCTGACCACCCTGCTCGCCGCGCTCGCCCTCGCCGTCACCGGGCTGCTCGCCGCCGGTGTGCCGCAGGCCCGGGCCGCCTCCTGGGCGCCCAAGACCCCGCCGATGACCACCCCGTGGACCTCGCAGGTCCCCGTGGACCGTCCGCTGCCGGAGTACCCCCGCCCGCAGCTGACCCGCCCCGACTGGGCCAACCTCAACGGCATCTGGGACTTCGCGGTGACCGCCGCCGACGCCGGCCGGCCCGCCGTGTTCGGCGAGCAGATCCGGGTGCCGTTCGTCGCCGAGTCCGCCCTGTCCGGCATCCAGCGCCGGATCACCGAGAACGACCGGCTCTGGTACAAGCGCACCTTCACCGTCCCGGCGAACTGGAACGGCCGCCGGGTGAAGCTCAACTTCGGCGCCTCCGACTGGCAGACCACCGTCCAGGTCAACGGCAGCCAGGTCGGCGCCGTGCACAGCGGCGGCTACGACGCCTTCTCGTACGACATCACCCCGTACCTGAACGGCGGCACCAACGAGATCGTGGTCTCGGTCTGGGACCCGACCCAGACCGGTGGCGGCGCCGTCGGCAAGCAGCGCAACACCAACGGCGTGCAGCCGCACTCCGGCGGCGGCATCTTCTACACCGCCGCGTCCGGCATCTGGCAGACCGTCTGGCTGGAGCCGGTGGCCGCCGCCAACGTCACCCGGCTCGACCTGGTGCCCGACCTCGCCGCCAACGCCCTGCGGGTGACCGTGCTCGGCGAGAACGCGGGCGGCCGCACCGCCCGGATCACCGTCTCCACCGGCGGCACCACCGTCGCCACCGCCACCGGCCCGGTCGGCAGCGCCTTCTCGGTGGCCGTCCCGAACCCGCACCTGTGGACGCCGGAGGACCCGTTCCTCTACGACGTCCGCGCCGACCTGCTCTCCGGCTCCGCCACCGAGGACTCGGTCGGCAGCTACACCGGCATGCGCTCGATCGCCGTCGCCACCGTCAACGGCGTCGAGCGGCCGGTGCTGAACGGCCGGTTCGTCTTCCAGACCGGCACCCTCGACCAGGGCTACTGGCCGGACGGCATCTACACCGCGCCCACCGACGACGCGCTCAGGTCCGACCTGCAGAAGCACAAGGACCTCGGCTTCAACATGGTCCGCAAGCACATCAAGGTCGAGCCGCAGCGCTGGTTCTACTGGGCCGACCGGCTCGGCCTGCTGGTCTGGCAGGACATGCCGGCGATGGACACCCGCACCCCGGACTCCGCCGCCCGCACCCAGTGGGAGGCCGAGTACCACCGGATCATCGACCAGCACCGCAGCTCGCCGGCGCTGATCCAGTGGGTGGACGAGAACGAGGGCTGGGGCCAGTACGACCAGGCCCGGATCGCCGACGACGTGAAGGCCTACGACCCGTCCCGGCTGGTCGACAACATGAGCGGCGTCAACTGCTGCGGCTCGGTCGACGGCGGCAACGGCGACGTGGTCGACAACCACGTCTACGTCGGCCCCGGCGCGACCCGGCCCACCGCCACCCGCGCCGCCGTCCTCGGCGAGTACGGCGGCCTCGGCCGGCGGGTGCCCGGCCACGAGTGGTACCCCGGCGGCGGGTTCAGCTACGAGGACCAGCCGAGCACCGCGGCGCTGAACGACCGCTTCACCGGCCTGCTCGACTCGATCCGGCTCAACCAGATGCCGGCCGGCCTCTCGGCCTCGGTCTACACCGAGATCACCGACGTGGAGAACGAGGCCAACGGCCTGCTCAGCTACGACCGCCAGGTGGTCAAGGTCGACCAGAACCGCGTCCGCAGCGCCAACCTGGCGCTGATCGAGGCGTCCCGGACGACCCCCGGCAATCCGGTGCTGCAGACCGGCGCCTACGAGTCGCTGCGGGTCACCACCCCGTGCTGCACCACCCGCTACCTGCGGCACTACGACGGCCTCGCCAACACCGACCCGGTCGACGCGGGCAGCACCGCCCTGCTGAAGGCCGACGCCACCTGGAAGGTCGTCCCGGGCCTGGCCGACGGCAGCTGCTACTCCTTCGAGTCGCGCAACTACCCGGGGGAGTACCTGCGGCACCGCGACAGCCGGGTGTACCGGGAGGCCGGCAGCGGCGCGCTCTTCCAGGCCGACGCGACCTTCTGCGCCCGGCCCGGCAGCGGCGGCGTCCGGTTCACCGCCTACAACTACCCGGACCGCTACCTGCGGCACATCGACTCGCAGGTCTGGATCGCCACCTACGGCGGGCCGAACGCCTGGGACGGCAACACGCCCGGCTTCGTCGCCGACACCACCTGGTCCGTCGACGCGCCCTGGGCGCCCTGACCGGAGGCACGACCGCACGGAAGCCGGCCGGCGGACCCACCCACCCGTGGGCACCCGCCGGGCGGCGGGGCCGGGGGGGGGGGGCCCCGCCCCCCGGTGGCCCCCCCCCGCCCGCCGGCTCCGGGGCGTGTGCTCCCGGGCGCACGCCGTGACGCGGGGTCGGCCGCGTCCCGGCAGGCGCCGGTTGGGAAGACGATCGTTGGTCAGGAAGGACGCACGGCGCCCCGGACGGCCGACCGGCCGACCTCGCACTCAACATGCTGAAGCAAAGGATTCGCTCTTGCAAGTCATGGGCAATAGTGTGGCCCCGGCACGATCACCACCGTCCGTCGAAAGGGGCCGCGTCCCGCCATGGGCACCTACTCGCTTCCCGACCTGCCGTACGACTACTCCGCCCTCGAGCGCGCGATGTCCGCCGAGATCCTGGAGCTGCACCACTCCAAGCACCACGCCGCCTACGTCAAGGGCGCCAACGACACCCTCGAACAGCTCGCCGAGGCGCGCGACCAGGAGCAGTACGGCGGCCTCGTCGGCCTGCAGAAGACGCTCGCCTTCCACCTCTCCGGCCACGTCCTGCACTCGCTGTTCTGGCAGAACCTCTCCCCGGAGGGCGGCGACCGCCCCGACGGCGCCCTCGGCGACGCGATCACCGAGCACTTCGGCTCCTTCGAGGCCCTCCGCAAGCAGCTGACCACCGCCACCGTCGGCGTCCAGGGCAGCGGCTGGGGCATCCTCTCCTGGGAGCCGCTCGGCCGGCGCCTGATCGTCGAGCAGGTCTACGACCACCACGGCAACGTCGGCCAGGGCACCACCCCGCTGCTCGCCTTCGACGCCTGGGAGCACGCCTACTACCTGCAGTACCGCAACGTCCGCCCCGACTACGTCGAGCGGCTGTGGGAGGTCGTGAACTGGCAGGACGTCACCGCCCGGTTCGCCGCCGCGCAGGCTGACCCGCGGCGCGGGGGCACTCGTGACGCGTACGGCGGCATGCCGCCGTACGCGTCAAGAAAACGCCAGGATCCACCCGGCGAACCGGACAAACCGGGTGCTGCGCCCACCGGTGGACCTAGGCTCGGAGGCGCGAACAGGCGTCCGGACCACCGGCGGGCGCCGCGGCGGAACGAGAATGGTGCACATGGCGCGCGGCAGGCTTCGGATCTACCTCGGGGCGGCCCCCGGGGTCGGGAAGACGTACGCCATGCTCGGCGAGGCCCACCGCAGGGCCGCCCGCGGCACCGACGTCGTCGTCGCCCTCGTCGAGGACCACGGCCGCGCCCGCACCGCCGAACTCGTCACCGGCCTGGAGACCGTCCCCCGCCGCACCGTCGAACACCGCGGCGCCCGCTTCACCGAGATGGACCTCGACGCGGTGCTCGCCCGCCGCCCCGACGTCGCCCTGGTCGACGAACTCGCCCACACCAACGTCCCCGGCAGCCGCCACGCCAAGCGCTGGGAGGACGTCGAGGCACTCCTCGCCGCCGGCATCGACGTCGTCTCCACCGTCAACATCCAGCACCTCGAATCCCTCGGCGACGTGGTCGAGGGCATCACCGGCGTCCGCCAGCGCGAGACCGTGCCCGACGAGACCGTCCGCCGCGCCGACCAGATCGAACTGGTCGACATGTCCCCCGAAGCGCTCCGGCGCCGCCTCGCCCACGGCAACGTCTACCCGCCCGACCGCGTCGACGCCGCCCTCTCGCACTACTTCCGCCCCGGCAACCTCACCGCCCTGCGCGAACTCGCGCTGCTCTGGACGGCCGACCGGGTCGACGAGTACCTCCAGCGCTACCGCACCGAACAGGGCATCGCCGCCACCTGGCCCGCCCGCGAACGCATCGTCGTCGGCCTCACCGGCGGCCCCGAGGGCGGCACCCTGATCCGCCGCGCCGCCCGGATCGCCGCCCGCGGCTCCGGCAGCGAACTGCTCGCCGTGCACATCGTCCGCCCCGAAGGCCCCGCCGCCCCCGCCGCCCCCGGCGAACTCGCCGCCCAGCGCCGCCTCGTGGAGGAACTCGGCGGCAGCTACCACGCCGTGCTCGCCGAGGACGTCCCCGCCGGCCTGCTCGACTTCGCCCGCGGCGTCAACGCCACCCAGGTCGTCGTCGGCACCAGCCGCCGCCGCGCCTGGCGCTCCCTGCTCTACCCCGGCGTCGGCGCCACCGTCATCCGAGAGTCCGGCGACGTCGACGTGCACGTCGTCACCCACGAACACGCCGCCCGCGGCCGACCCGGCCTGCCCGGCCGACTCCCCGTCAAACTCGGCCGGCTGCGCACCGTCGCGGGCTGGCTGCTCGGCTGCCTCGGCCCCGTCCTGCTCACCCTGCTGCTGCTCGCCCTCGGCCCCGGCGTCGGCCTGCCCACCGCCGTCCTGCTCTTCCTCACCCTCACCGTCGGTGCCGCGCTGGCCGGCGGCGTCTTCCCGGCGATCGCCTCCGCCCTGGTCGGCTCGGCGCTGCTGAACTACTACTTCGCCCCGCCCACCCACACCTTCACCATCACCGACCGGGCCAACATCCTCGCCCTCGGCGTCTTCGTCGGCGTCGGCATCGCCGTCGCCTCGGTGGTCGACCTCGCCGCCCGCCGCTCCCAGCAGGCCGCCCGCAGCCGGGCCGAGGCAGAGACCCTCGCCTTCCTCGCCGGCAGCGCGCTGCGCGGCCAGGACGGACCCGAGGACCTGCTCGAACGCGTCCGGGAGACCTTCCAGATGGAGTCCGTCGCCCTGCTGGAACGCCCCGGCGACCGCGGCTCCTGGCAGACCCGCGCCGCCGTCGGCCACCGCCCGGCCGCCCGCCCCGAGGACGCCACCGTCGACGTCCCCGTCGGCGACCGGCTCGCCCTCGTCCTCACCGGCCGGGTGCTGCCCGCCGGCGACCGCCGGATGCTCGGCGCCTTCGCCGCCCAGGCCGTCGCCGTCCTCGAACGGCAACGGCTCGCCGAGGAGGCCGCCGAGGCCCGCCGGCTCGCCGACAGCAACCGGATCCGCACCGCGCTGCTCGCCGCCGTCTCGCACGACCTGCGCACCCCGCTCGCCGGCATCAAGGCCGCCGTCACCTCACTGCGCTCCGAGGACGTCGCCTGGAGCCCCGAGGACGAGGCCGAACTCCTCGCCGGCATCGAGGAGGGCGCCGACCGGCTCAACCAGCTGATCAACAACCTGCTCGACATGAGCCGGCTGCAGACCGGCAGCGTCACCCCGCTGCAGCGCGACGTCGACCTGGACGAGGTCGTCCCGCTCGCCCTCGTCGGAGTGCCCGCCGGCGCCGTCCGGCTCGACGTCGCGGAGGACCTGCCGCTGGTGCGCGCCGACTCCGGACTGCTGGAACGGGTCGTCGCCAACCTGGTCGAGAACGCCGTCAAGTACAGCCCGCCCGACCTGCCCGTCACCGTCCGGGCCGACGCCCTCCGGCTGCCCGGCGGCGACCGCGTCGAGCTGCGCGTCGTCGACCGCGGCCCCGGCGTCCCCGAAGAGGCCCGGGAACGGATCTTCGCGCCCTTCCAGCGGCACGGCGACGCCCCGCGCGGCAACGGCGTCGGACTCGGCCTCGCCGTCGCCCGCGGCTTCGCCGAAGCCATGGGCGGCAGCCTCACCGCCGAGGACACCCCCGGCGGCGGACTCACCATGGTGGTCTCGCTGGCCGCCGCCGCCCGCACCGCCCGCGAACCCACCCCCAGCACCTCCTGAACCACCCGTGCCCCGGCCACCGCCGGGGCGCAGCACAGCCAACCGCAGAAAGGCGGCGCACACCCCATGACCCGGGTCCTCGTGGTGGACGACGAACCCCAGCTCGTCCGCGCCCTGGTGATCAACCTCAAGGCACGGAAGTACGAGGTGGACGCCGCCCACGACGGCGCCTCCGCCCTCGCCGCGGCCGCCGCCAGGCCCCCGGACGTCGTCGTCCTCGACCTCGGCCTGCCCGACATGGACGGCACCGAGGTGATCCGCGGCCTGCGCGGCTGGACGCGCGTTCCGATCATCGTGCTCTCCGCCCGGCAGGCCTCCGACGAGAAGGTCGAGGCACTCGACGCCGGAGCCGACGACTACGTCACCAAGCCCTTCGGCATGGACGAGTTCCTGGCCCGGCTGCGGGCCGCCGTCCGCCGCGCCGAACCGGTGACCGCCGGCGGCACCGAGGCCGTGCTCACCACCGGGTCCTTCACCGTCGACCTCGCCGCCAAGAAGGTCCACCGCGGCGGCACCGACGTCCGCCTGACGCCCACCGAGTGGCACCTGCTGGAGGTGCTCGCGCGCAACGCCGGCCGCCTCGTCAGCCAGAAGCAACTGCTGCAGGAGGTGTGGGGGCCGGCCTACCGCACCGAGACCAACTACCTGCGGGTCTACATGGCCCAACTCCGCCGCAAACTCGAGGACGACCCCTCCAACCCCCGCCACTTCGTCACCGAACCCGGCATGGGCTACCGCTTCGAGCCGTGAAGCCCCCAGGGGCAGTGGTCGGGTGCAGGCAGACCAGGTGCCCCCACGCGCCCCTGATCTGCCTTCCGTCCGGTGGGTCTTCACAGCATCTGCGCGGACTCCCGGGGGAATCCCGTTGCCCGGGAGGGGGCCGATGGGACAGGCTGCCGATCGTGACCGATGATCGCCGCCCGCTGGGCCTGCCCGTTTTCTCCGCCCCGCACACCGACGCGCCGGGCGTCCCCGACCGGCGGGCGCTGCCGCCGATCGACCGTGCCCTCTTCCTGCCCCCGCCCGGCCAGGAGGCCCCGACCGCCGCGGACCGCCGCCCCCTCGCCGCCGGCGGCCTCACCTTCTCCGAGCCGACCGCCTGATCCCCACCCGCCCTCACCCCGCCGCAGGCCCACCCGCCGCCGGGGCGAGGTGCCGCACCGACGGCCCTTCCAGCGCAAGGGCGGTGAGCCCGGTCGTGCTGCCGGAGCCGTGTTGCTCGCCGGTGGCCCAGTGCACGGCGTCCCCGGCGGAGACGGGCACCCGGGTCCCGTCCGGGCCGGCGACCCAGCCCTCGCCGGCCACGACCAGGAACAGTTGCTCCACCGGGGCCGGATGGGCGCCGAGGACGCCGCCGGGTGTGATCGTCAGGCAGGTCAGCCGCACCGCCCCCTCGCCCGCCGCGACGCCGGTGGCTGCGGTGCCCGTGCTGCCGAACCGGTCGACGACCGTCTCCGCGCGGTCGAACCGGAACATCTCCACGACGGCCTCCTGAGCGTCTGACAGCGGACGGGCCGATGCTACGCGGTGGCCGGGCCGGGGCGCGGGCCGTCGATCAGGGCGGCGATGCCGTCGAGGAGGCGTTGCAGGCCGAACTCGAAGAGGCGGTCGAGGTCGAAGTCGTAGCCGTCGGTGACGTGTCGTTGCAGGAGGGGGAAGCGGCCGGTGTCCATCAGGGTCTGCAGGGCCGGTTCCTGGGTGGCCATCCACTCGTCGGCGTCGAGGCCGCTGTCGGCCATGGCGGTGCTCTCCGCCTCGACGTTGACGGCGGTGCCGCGGACGTAGTTGAAGAGCGTGAGGTGGGTGGTGAAGGCCGTCCACGGGTCGAGGCCGTGGCCGTCGAGGGCGCCGAGCACCCATTCGGTGAACGGCATCGCGGCGGGGACGATCTGGGGCCGCGTCATGGAGAGCGCGGGTGCGAGCCAGGGGTGGCGGCGGCAGGCGTCCCAGAGCATCCGGGCGGCGAGGGCGAGCGGTCCGCGCCAGCCGTCGGGCCGTTCGTCGGGGAAGCCGAACTCGGTGAAGGCGGTGTCGAGCATCCGCAGCAGCAGGTCGTCCTTGTCGGTCACGTGCCGGTAGAGCGACATGGTGGCGACGCCGAGTTCGGCGGCGACGCGCCGCATGGAGAGTGCGGCGAGGCCCTCCGCGTCGGCGACCGCCGTTGCTGCGGCCACGATCCGGTCCGCCGTCAGGGCGGCGTCCCGGCTGCCTCGGGGGTCGGTGGCGGCGGTGCGGGCGGCGGCCTTCACGGGGGCCGGGGGAGGGGCCGCCGGGGGAGGACCGGCCGGGGGCGGTGTCTGCGGCGCGGCCACGACGGTGCCGATCCCCGGGACGGCGCGGACCAGCCCCGTCCGGCGGAGTTCGGTGAGCGCCTTGGTCGCGGTCGCCATGGCGACGCCCCACTGCCGGGTGATCTCCCGGGTGGAGGGCACCCGGTCGCCCGGGGCCAGTTCGCCCCGTTCGATCCTGGCCCGCAGCTCGTCGACGATCCTGCGGTACCGCGATCCGTCGGTCCGGTCCATGCCGTCCCCTCCGCACTAGTGCACCTTGCTCTGCCGGTCAGCCTAGCCACACCTGCGCCCGGACCGCCCGAGGGCAGTGCACCATCCGTCAGGAGCACTAGTGCACCAGGGGTAAAAGCCCTGCTGGGAAGGCGATTTCAGGCTTGCGCGGCTTGCTGCGTACAGCGTACATTCGACGGCATGGGGAACACAGACATCCTGATCTCCGGCGGCGGCATCGCCGGTCCGGCCCTCGCCCACTGGCTGCACGCGGCCGGCTTCACGGTGACCGTCGTGGAGCGCGCGCCCGCGCCGCGCCCGGGCGGCCAGACCGTCGACCTCCGCGGCGCCGGACGCACCGTCATCTCGCGGATGGGCCTGATGGAGCGGGCCCGCGAGCTGAGCCTCGACCAGAAGGGCATCGCCACCGTCGACTCGGCGGGCCGGATCACCTCCCGGCTGCCCGCCGACGCCTTCGGCGGCGAGGGCATCGTCTCCGAGATCGAGATCCTCCGCGGCGACCTCGCCGGCCTGCTGTACGAGGACACCGCGCCCTACACCGAGTACCTCTTCGACGACACCGTCACCGCGCTCGCCCAGGACGCCGACGGCGTCACCGTCGACTTCGAACGGGCCGGGACGCGGCGCTACGCCGCCGTCATCGGCGCCGACGGCATGCACTCGGTGGTCCGCGGCCTGGCCTTCGGCCCGGAGTCGCAGTGCGTGCGGCCGCTCGACCTCTACCTGGCCTGGTTCACCGCCGAGACCGAGCTCGACCTGGACGGCTGGTACCTGATGCACAACGCGCCGGGCGGCCTGGTCGCCTCGGTGCGCCCCGGCCGGCTGCCCGGCGAGGTCAAGGCGGGCTTCGGCTTCCGTTCGGGACCGCTGGAGTTCGACCGCCGGGACACCGCCGCCCAGCAGGAGCTCGTGGCACGGCGGTTCGCCGGCGTCGGCTGGGAGACGCCGAGGCTGCTGGACGCGATGCGCCGCTCCACCGACTTCCACCTGGACTCGCTCGGCCAGGTCCACCTGGACACCTGGTCCCGCGGCCGGGTCGCGCTGCTCGGCGACGCGGGCCACTGCCCCTCGCCGCTCACCGGCCTCGGCACCAGCCTCGCCCTGGTCGGCGCCTACGTCCTGGCCGGCGAGGCGGCCGCCGCCGACGGCGACCTCGCCGCCGCGTTCCGGCGCTACGACCGGGTGATGCGGCCGTACGTCACCAAGGCCCAGGAGCTGCCGCCCGGCGGCGCCGGCGGATTCGCCCCGAACAGCGCGCTGGCGATCCGGCTGCGCACGATGTCGATGCGGTCGATGAACCGCTGGCCGATGCGTCAGCTGCTGGCCGCCCAGTTCGCCAAGGCCGGCGACATCGCCCTGCCCGAGTACGGCCTCCCGGCCGCCCGCTAGGAGCCGTCCTCACGCGGCGTACGGGCACCTCCCCGGGGCGCGTGGGGGAGAAGGGCCGGGGGAGGGCTGCGCGATCCGGATGCGGGCCACCGTGCGGACCAGGGGGAGCCGGATTCGTCAGGAGCACCCCTCCCGGACTGCGCAGTTCTCCCCCGGCCCGGCGGCCGGGAGGTGCCCCCACGCGCCCCTGAAGCGACCTCTCCCGGCCCCGGCCGTGCCGCCGTTCGGGTGCGGGCGCCTACCATCGCGGCATGGTCGCCTTCCTGCTCGCCGCCGTTCTGCTGGTCCTCTTCGTGATCGGCGCCACGCGGGACCTGCGGCGGCTGAGCAACGCGGTGCTGCTCGGGCTGGCCGTGGCGGCCGGGGGCGCCGGGGCGCTGGGGCCGCCGGGCCGGCTGCCGCCGGGCACGGCCCGCGCCGTCGCCGACGCAATGCCGGTCGCGGCTCTGCTCGCCGCGCTGGCCGTGGCCGTGCTGCTGGTCGGCAACGGGGTGCTGATGGTGCGCCGGGCGGGCGGCAGCCCCGTCCACCTGCTGCCGCTGCTCGCCGGGTCGGCCGGGCTGGTGCTGATCGGGGTGCTGTGGACGGCGGCCCGGGTCGACTCCCGGCCGCTGCACGCGGCCGCCGCGGCCGCCCTGCTGGTCGCCGGCTACCTGGCGTTCCTGCTGCTGTGCTGCCTCGGGTACTCGGCGCTGTACGGCCGGATCCCGCCGCCCCGGCAGGTCGACTTCGTGGTGGCGCTCGGTGCCGGACTGGACGACGACGACCGGGTGTCGCCGCTGCTCGCCGCCCGGCTCGACCGTGCCCTCGGACTCCGCGCCGAGCAGGAGCGCAACGGGCCGCCGGCGCCCGTCCTGGTGGTCTCCGGCGGCAAGGGCACCGACGAGCAGCTCAGCGAGGCGGAGGCGATGGCCCGGTACGCCGCCGACCGGGGCGTGCCCGCCGCCGCGGTGCTGCGGGAGGACCGCTCCCGCAACACCGCGGAGAACCTGCGGTTCAGCGACCGGCTGATGCGCGAGAACCGGCCCGACTACCGGTGCACCGTGGTCACCAGCAACTTCCACGTGCTGCGCACCGCCGTCGAGGCCCGGCGGGCCGGCGTGTCCGGGCAGGTGGTCGGCGCACCGACGGCCGGAGTGCTCTGGCCCGGCGCCGTCCTGCGGGAGTTCGGCGCGCTGCTGCTCTGCTACCCGCGGACGAACGCGGGCGCGGTGCTGCTGCTCGCCGTCCTCGGCGCCACCGCCGGCTGGCGGCCCTGACGTCCGTCCCCGCCGCGCGCCGACCGGTCAGCGGCACCTGACCGGTCGGCCGCCGACCGGTCAGTTGCCGCCGACCGGCTCCAGCACGAAGACCGGGATCTCCCGCTCCGTCCGCTTCTGGTACGCCGCGTAGTCGGGGAAGGCCGCCACCGCGCGCTCCCACCACTCGGCCTTCTCCGCGCCGCCGAGCTCACGGGCGGACATCTCCTGCCGGACGGGCCCGTCCTGCAGCTCGACCAGCGGGTTCGCCACCACGTTGTGGTACCAGACCGGGTGGCGGGGTGACCCGCCCATCGAGGCGACGACCGCGTACCTGCCGTCGTGCTCGACCCGCATCAGCGGGGTCTTGCGGATCTTGCCGCTGCGTGCGCCGAGCGTGGTGAGGAGGACCACCGGCATGCCCCGCAGGGTGGTGCCCCGCGTGCCGCCCGAGCTCTCGTACAGCTCCACCTGGTCCCGCACCCACTGCTCCGGACTCGGCTCGTACTCGCCCTCCAGAGGCATGCCCGCCATCCCGTCTGCCGTCGCACCCGGGCGCCGTCGGACGCCGCCCGGCCGGGGAACGCCTCCCCGCACAGCCTCCGGCCTATCACCCGCCGCACGGCGAGTCACGCCCCGCCCACCCGCCGAGCGTGTCGCACCCCACCGGCGGACGGCCGGCCCGCGCCGCAGGCGTGTCGGGCGCCGGGGGCCCCGGAACAGCCGGATACTGCGCTGATGACGCACCCTCAGCAGCCGCCCCGGCGGCGGACGTTCCTCGCCGCGGGCGCCGCCCTCGCCCTCCCGTTCGCCCTCCCGCCCGGCAGCCCGGCGGACTTCCGGCGCCCCGCCGACCCGGGACCGGACCGGCCCCGGCCGGTCCCGGCCCGCCGCGGACCGGCCGACCTCTTCGGCGAGGAGATCCGGCTGATCCCCACCGACGACCCGGTGGTGGCCCTCACCTTCAACGCCGCCTGGAACGACGACGGCATCGACGCCGTCCTCGACGAGCTGCGCGGCCGCGGCGTCCCCGCCACCTTCTTCCTGACCGGGCGGTTCGCGGAGGCCAACCCGGAGGCGGCCGCAGCCCTCGCCGCCGAGCACGGCGTCGCCAGCCACTCCTACGACCACCCCGAACTCTCCGACCTCGACGCGGCCGGCCTGCGCGAGCAGGTGGAGCGCGCCGACGAGGCGATCCGCGGGGCCACCGGCACCGACCCGCTGCCCTTCTACCGCTTCCCCTACAGCGAGACCAGCCCGTCCGCGATCGCCCAGGTCAACGCGCTCGGCTACGCCGACATCGAGTTCACCGACGACACCCTCGGCTACCTCGGCGAGGGCGGCGGCGTGAGCGTCCAGGACGCGGTGGACCGCGCCGTCCGGGCGATCCGGCCCGGCACGATCCTCCAGATGCACCTCGGCTCCACCGAGACCTCGGGGCCGAACGTCGACTCCCGCGCCCTGCCCGCCGTCGTCGACGCCGTGGAGTCCCGCGGCTACACCGTCATCGACCTGGCCTCGCTCGTCTGACGCATCGTCGGTCCGCACCGGCGGCACGGGATCCGGCAGGTTGCCCGCCGTGGGCGGCCGGGGCGTGGCAGGGTGGACGCATGTGCGGTCGCTTCGTCTCCACCACCACCCCGGTCGACCTGGTCGGCCTGCTCGGCGAGATGCGCTGGGACCCGGCCGAGGCACTCGCCCCGAGCTGGAACGTGGCCCCCACCCACCCGGTGCCGGCGGTGCTGGAACGGCTCGACCGGGAGACCGGCGAGGTGGTGCGGCAGCTGCGGCCGCTGCGCTGGGGCCTCGTCCCGTCCTGGTCCAAGGACCCGGCCGGCGGGGCCCGGATGATCAACGCCAGGGCGGAGACCGTCCACGAGAAGCCGGCCTTCCGCAAGGCGTTCGCCGCCCGCCGCTGCGTGATCCCGGCCGACGGGTACTTCGAGTGGCGGCCGGTCGAGGCCGCCGCCGGCCGCAAGGCGTTCAAGCAGCCGTACTACCTCAGCACCGGCTCGGTGCTGCTGATGGCGGGCCTGTACGAGTTCTGGCGGGACCGCTCCGTCCCGGACGACGACCCCGCGGCCTGGCTCACCACGACGACGATCATCACCACCGACGCCACCGACCGCGCGGGCCGCATCCACGACCGGATGCCGCTGACCATCGCCCCCGCCGACCTGGACGCCTGGCTGGACCCGGACCGCTCCGACACCGCCGACCTGCACCACCTGCTGCACACCCCGGTCGGCGGCGAGCTGACCGTCCGGGCGGTGTCGACCGCGGTGAACAGCGTGCGCTCCAACGGCCCGGAGCTCCTCGACCGGGTGGACGACCCGCTGGGCCTCGCCGACCCGGTCGGCCAGCGCGCCGGCTGAGCGCGGCGGGTCGGGTCGGCCGGGCGCGGTCGGGCCGGGCGCGGTCGGGGGCGGTCAGGCGCCCACGTACGCGGCGAGGTGCTCGCCGGTGAGGGTCGAGCGGGCGGCGACCAGGTCGGCCGGCGTGCCCTCGAAGACGATCCGGCCGCCGTCGTGGCCGGCCCCCGGGCCGAGGTCGATGATCCAGTCGGCGTGCGCCATCACCGCCTGGTGGTGCTCGATGACGACGACGGACTTGCCGGATTCGACCAGCCGGTCGAGCAGCCCGAGCAGCTGCTCCACGTCGGCGAGGTGCAGGCCGGTGGTCGGCTCGTCGAGGACGTAGACGCCGCCCTTCTCCGCCATGTGGGTGGCCAGCTTCAGCCGCTGCCGCTCGCCGCCCGACAGCGTGGTCAGCGGCTGTCCGATGGCGAGGTAGCCGAGGCCGACGTCGGCGAGCCGCTGGAGGATCCGGTGCGCGGCCGGGGTGCGCGCCTCGCCCGCGCCGAAGAACTCCTCGGCCTCGGTCACCGGCATCGCCAGCACCTCGCTGATGTCCCGGCCGCCGAGCCGGTACTCCAGCACCGAGGCGTCGAACCGCCGGCCCTCGCAGTCCTCGCAGGTGCTGGACACGCCGGCCATCATCGCCAGGTCCGTGTAGACGACCCCGGCGCCGTTGCAGGTCGGGCAGGCGCCCTCGGAGTTGGCGCTGAACAGCGCCGGCTTCACGTCGTTCGCCTTGGCGAAGGCCTTGCGGATCGGGTCGAGCAGCCCGGTGTACGTCGCCGGGTTGCTCCGCCGGGAGCCGCGGATCGGCGTCTGGTCGACCGCGACCACCCCGTCCGCCCCGGGAGTCCGCCCCGAGAACAGGGACCCGCGGACCAGCGAGCTCTTGCCCGAACCCGCCACACCGGTGATCACCGTCAGCACCCCGAGCGGCACGTCCACGTCGACGTCGCGCAGGTTGTGCGTCGACGCGCCGCGGATCTCCAGCCGGCCGCCGGGCGTCCGGAAGTCCTTCTTGAGCGCGGCCCGGTCGTCGAAGTGCCGGCCGGTGACGGTGCCGCTCGCCCGCAGACCGTCCAGGGTGCCCTCGAAGCAGACGCTGCCGCCCGCCGTGCCGGCGCCCGGGCCGAGGTCCACGACGTGGTCGGCGATCGCGATCGTCTCCGGCTTGTGCTCGACGACGAGCACCGTGTTGCCCTTGTCCCGCAGCCGCAGCAGCAGCTCGTTCATCCGCTGGATGTCGTGCGGGTGCAGGCCCGCGGTGGGCTCGTCGAAGACGTAGGTGACGTCGGTCAGCGCCGAGCCGAGGTGGCGGATCATCTTGACCCGCTGCGCCTCGCCGCCGGACAGCGTGCCGGCCGCCCGGTCGAGCGAGAGGTAGCCGAGCCCGATCTCCACGAAGGAGTCGAGGGTCCGCTGCAGCGAGGCCAGCAGCGGCGCCACCGAGGGCTCGGCGAGGCCGCGGACCCACTCGGCGAGGTCGCGGATCTCCATCGCGCAGGCGTCGGCGATGCTGATCCGCCCGATCTTCGACGCCCGGGCGCCCTCGCTCAGCCGGGAGCCCCCGCACTCGGGACAGGTCGTGAAGGTGACCGCGCGGTCCACGAACTCCCGGATGTGCGGCTGCATCCCCTCCCGGTCCTTGGAGAGCATCGACTTCTGGATCCGCGGGATCAGGCCCTCGTAGGTCATGTTGATCCCGGCGATCTTCATCCTGACCGGCTCGTGGTGCAGGAAGTCGTGCAGCTCCTCCGCCGTGTAGTCGCGGATCGGCTTCCCGGGGTCGTAGAAGCCCGACTCGCTGTACAGCCGGTAGTTCCACCCGCCGGCCTTGTAACCGGGCACGGTGATCGCGCCCCCGGCGAGCGACTTGGCCTCGTCGTACAGCTCCGCGTGGTCGATGTCGGTGACCGAGCCGCGGCCCTCGCAGCCCGGACACATGCCACCGGTGCGGTTGAAGGTCGCCTTCACCGTCTTCCGGTCGCCCCGCTCGACGGTGATCGCCCCGCTCGCCCGGACGGACGGCACGTTGAAGGCGTACGCGCTGGGCGGGCCGATGTGCGGCTCGCCCAGCCGGCTGAACAGGATCCGCAGCATCGCGTTGGCGTCGGTGGCGGTGCCGACCGTGGAGCGGGGGTCGGCGCCCATCCGCTGCTGGTCGACGGTGATCACGGTGGTCAGCCCCTCGAGGACGTCGACCTCGGGCCGCGCCAGCGTCGGCATGAAACCCTGCACGAAGGCGCTGTAGGTCTCGTTGATCAGCCGCTGCGACTCGGCCGCGATGGTGTCGAACACCAGCGAGCTCTTGCCCGAGCCGGAGACGCCCGTGAACACCGTCAGCCGGCGCTTCGGGATCTCGATGCTGACGTCCTTGAGGTTGTTCTCGCGCGCGCCGTGCACGCGGATCACGTGGTGGCTGTCGGCACCGTGCATGGTGGGCGGCTGCCCGTCCGTCCCCGTGGCCCTGCTCATCGTCTCTCCGTCCGTCCGTCCGTCGGGCGGGCCGCGTCCGCGGTCACCGCCGGCCTTGCCCGGTCCGATCCAACCAGCCCGGGCGCTGCGCCCGGTGCACTTCCGCCGATACGGCCGCGGGCCCCCCCCCCCCCCCCCCCCGGGGGGGGGGGGGGGGGGG
>NZ_BAAALD010000046.1:0-8833 GCF_039528095.1 Kitasatospora arboriphila | reverse complement strand
GCATGGTGGGCGGCTGCCCGTCCGTCCCCGTGGCCCGCCCCCCCCCGGGGGGGGGGGGGGGGGGCCCCGGCCGCGGACGGCTCAGCCGGTCTGGTTGAAACGGACCAGGTTGCCCGCGGGGTCGCGGAAGGCGCAGTCGCGCAGGCCGTACGGCTGGTCGGTCGGCTCCTGGACGAACTCGGCGCCGCCCGCCTTCAGCTTGTCGAAGACGCCGTCCAGGTCGGCGGTGGCCAGGGTGATCCGGGCGTAGGTGCCCTTGGCCATCATCTCGGTGATGGTGCGGCGCTCGTCCTCGGTGACGCCCGGGTCCATGCCGGGCGGCTCCAGGACGATCGACATGCCGGGCTGCTCCGCCGGGCCGACGGTGATCCACCGCATCGCACCGTTGCCGACGTCGTTGCGGACCTCGAAGCCGAGGAGGTCGCGGTAGAAGGCCAGCGAGGCCTCCGGGTCGGTGTGCGGGAGGAAGGTCCACTGAATGGTGATGTCCATGGCTGCCACGCTAGCCGCGCGGCGGTGAGCAGGGCTTCTCCATTCCTGACCGGTCCGCGGCGCCCGCCTGGGGCCGGGCGGCGCGGTGCGGGATCGCCGTCCGCCCGCGGTCCGGCGGCCCGACCGGACGCACCGGCCGTTCACCCGACGGGTAGGGGCCGGCGGGTCCGATCGGCCGCAGCGGTGAAAGGGCGTCCGTGACACGGCAGTCGGGACCTGGTGACACGCGTTCGAGTCGACAGCATCCGCGGGGATCCCGGTCTCACACACGGGCCCGTCGGCCGGGGGCCGCCGACTCGTCCGCCCCTGCTGGAGCGTGCCGACCTCCGGCGATGTCGTCGACGACCGCTGCGTCAGAGGGCCCGGGTAGGGTGGCCGACAAGATCACGGCAGGCGGCGCCGGGGCTGCTCGGAGCGATCGGGGATGTGCCGGTGAGTTGGTGGACCAGGAAGCCGGAGGGCGAACGGGCGCGGTGGGTGATCGACCCGTTGGCGGGGATCGGGCCGTTGCGGTTCGGGATGAGCCCCGACCGGGTGAAGGCGGCTCTGGAGGGGGCGGACGTCCTTTGTTCGCAGAGCACGGAAGGCGGGCTGTCCTGGCAGCAGTACCGCGGCGCGGGCGTGACCGCGATCTACGGGCCGGGGCCGCGTCTGGTCGCCGTGGCGGTCGACGCTCTGTCCGGACCGCTGGTGCGGCTGGGGGACGTGCAGCTGATCGCCCGGGTGCCGTCCGAGGTGTGTGCGGACATCCACGAGCTCGCCCGGCGGCACGGGGTCTCGGTGCGGGTGAACCGGGGCGGTGATCCGGAGGTGGCGGCCTGGGGGTTGTCCATGGGCGCGGTGCAGGACTGGGGGTTGTCGGCCGAGGGGTACGCGGAGCGGAGGGACACGGTGATCACCGATGCCCTGGTGGTCGGCCCCGAGCAGGCCGAGGACCCGTACACGGCCACGCCGGTCATCCGGTGGCACGACGTTCGCGATGCGGAGACGAACTCCGGGACGTGGCCGGTGACTCCGGACCGGGACCGGCCCCGCTGGGACTGGACGCCGCTGGAGCGGGTCGGCCCGCTCGGGTTCGGGATGAGCCCGCACCAGGTGGCCGCCGCGCTGGACGGTGAAGCGCCGGCCGCCCGCCGGGGGTGGTACCGGTGGTCGGGGCACGGCGAGGGACAGTGGAACCTGAGGGAGGAACAGTTCGACGCGGCCGGGGTGACCGCCCACTACTGGTACCTGGAAGGCTTCCCCGTACTTGCGGCCGTGACCGTGCACGGGCGCACCGGGCCCCAGGTCGACCTGGAGGGCATCCGGCTGATCGGCCGGCCGGTCTCCGAGGTCGACGCAGAGGTGATCCAGTACATCGAGGACCGAGGTACGGGCCGGCTGGTCTATGGCGGCGGTCCGGGGCCGGAGGGGCTCAACATGTACGTCCGGGCCACCCGGGCCGGGGACACCGTTGTCAGCGGGGCCCGCTTCTTCGCACCGGACTGGGAGGACCGCGGCTGACGCCGCTGGCGACGTGATCTCGCTGAACGACGTCCCGCACGCCAGGAAGCCGGACCCGCCGCCCGGGAGGAACTCGTCTCGCGGCCGGCCCGCCCACCCCGGTGCCCCTCCGCGGCAGCCCGCGGCGGGGCACCGCCCCTCCGCTAGGGTGCCCGGATGACCGGCACAGACCCCCTGGTGGCCGTCCTGGCCGGCCTCCTCGTCGACGTCGTCCGCCACCTCGACGAGTGCGAGGACGACGAGGTGGACCCGGACACCGCCGTGAAGCTGATGGAGGGTGTCGCCGCCGAACTGCTCCACCTGCCCGGGGAGCAGCGCACCCGGTTGCTGCGGACGGTCGCCGACCTGGCCGAGGCCGAACCGGACCGGGCCCGGCAGGAGTTCCTGCGGTCCTTCCCGTTCAGCTGCGGCCTGGTGGACGGCTGACGGTTCTCCGCTCAGCCGCCCGCCGCGGCGGCAGCCGCGAGCAGGGTGTCCGCGGCCGCCGTGCGGGCGTACAGCACGGAGCGGCCGACGCGGTGGGCCGTGGTCAGACCGGCGGCGCGCAGCGCGGTCAGGTTCTCGGAGACCGCGGCCGGCGACAGGGCGGTGCGGCGGGCCAGTTCGGTGGTCGAGGCGGGGGAGTCCAGCTCCGCCAGCAGCCGGGCGCGGGTACGGCCCAGTACGGCCGCCAGCGCCTCGCCCCCGTCCCCGGACGGCGCCTCCCAGAGCGAGCCGATCCCCCGGGCGGGGTAGGCGAGTTGCGGCGGGTCAGGCGGCGTCACCCGGGTGAACGGGACCGGACCGGTGAAGACCGACGGGATCAGCAGCAGCCCGTGACCGGCCGTCGGCCGGGAGAGCGCGCTCGGCCGGCGCAGCAGCCGCAGGGTGTCCTCGTCCCACCGCACCGAGGCGTGCAGACCGCCCAGCAGGTGCGCCGCGCCGCGCTCCGCGACCTGCCGCGCCCGGTGCGCCACGTCCGCGTCCAGCACGGCCCGGATCCGCGCCCAGTACGGCGCGAGCGCCAACTCCCAGTACAGCCGCACCTCCTCGGCCACCCCGGCGAGCCGGGCCTCCGGCCGGGCGTACAGCGCCTCGGTGCGCGGGCCCAGCCCGCCCTGCTCGCGCCGCAGCCGGTCCAGGTCGCGGCGGACCCGCTCCGGCGGGGTCGCCAGGATGCCGTCCACCTCCTCGGCGAGCTCGGCGACCGGCGCCGCGGGCGTCGGATTGAGGAAGTCCGGCACGTACCCCGACGGCGGCACCAACTCGGCGAGGCGGCCCCGGTCCAGACCCGCGGCCGCCAGCCGCGGCCGCACCTGCTCGGCCCACCGCCGGTGCACCGGATGCACCACCCCCGACCGCAGCAGCCGCAGACTCGGCCCCACCTCCCACATCGGCGACACGGCGAACCGCATCTGCGCCAGGTCCCGCACCGAGAAGACCAGCTCCGCCACCCGCGCCCCCGCCCGGATTCGCCCCTGCCCGAATCAATGGCGGTCACTCTACGGCCCCGCCGATGATGCCGGGCATGACCTCACAGACCATCACCCCGGCCGCGGCCGCGGCCGGCACCTGGGCCCTCGGCGACCTGACGGTCAACCGGCTCGGCTTCGGCGCCATGCGCCTGCCGCAGACCGGTCCCGCCCTGGTCCGCCGCGCCGTGCCCCGCGACCGCGAGCAGGCGATCGCCGTGCTGCGCCGCGCCGTCGACCTCGGCGTCGACCACATCGACACCGCCGCCTTCTACTTCTCGCCGCTGCGCTCCGCCAACGAGCTGATCAACCGCGCCCTGGCGCCCTACCCCGACGGCCTCGTCATCGCCACCAAGGTCGGCCCCGGCCGGGACCGCTCCGGCCGGTGGCTGCCGCACGCCACCCCCGAGCAACTGCGCGGCCAGGTCGAGGAGAACCTGCGCCAGCTCGGCCGCGACCACCTGGACCTGGTCAACCTGCGGGTCGTCGGCACCGACCCGGTCGCCGACCGCTTCGGCGCCCTCGCCGAACTCCGCGAGGCCGGCCTGATCCGCCACCTCGGCCTCTCCAACGTCACCGCCGCCCACCTCGCCGAGGCCGCGGCGATCGCCCCGGTCGTCTGCGTGCAGAACCCGTACGGCATCGGCAGCCCGCCCGAGCAGGAGGCGCTGCTCCGCGCCTGCGGCGAGCGGGGCACCGCCTTCGTGCCGTTCTACGCGATCGCCGGCCCCGGACGGCAGGCGGGGAGCACCGGGGAGGAACCGCCGGAGGTCCTCGCGGTCGCCCGCCGCCACGGCGCGAGCCCCGCCCAGGTCCGGATCGCCTGGACGCTGCACCGCGGCCCGCACGTGCTCGCCATCCCCGGCACCGGGGACCCGGACCACCTGACCGCCAACGTGGCGGCCGCCGCCCTCCGGCTCACCGCCGAGGACCTGGCCCTCCTCGGTGCGCTGCACCACCGGGCGGGCTGAGCCGTGCCGGGGCCCCGGCCGGGCACAGGTGGCAGGATGCTTGCGACAGTCGTCGTTCGGGCCACCCGCGGGGGAGCGGACGACCGGTGGCCGCGGAGTGCGCAGGAGGAGGCCCGATGGGGCGGAGGAACCACCAGGTCGCGGTGCTCGTGCTGGAGGGCGCGAAGCCGCTCGACGTGGGCATCCCCGCCCAGGTGTTCTCCAACCGGCCGAGCATGCCCTACGACGTGCGGGTCTGCGGAGCCGCACCGGGGCTGGTGACCGGCGGCGACGGCCTCTCGTACCACGTGGCGGACGGCCTGGAGGCCTTCGAACAGGCCGACACCGTCTTCATCCCCGGCTACCGCGAGCCGGCCACCACCGAACCGCCGGCCGAGGTCGTCGCCGCACTCACCGCCGCGCACGCCCGCGGCACCCGGCTCGCCGCGATCTCGACCGGCGCCTTCGCCCTCGCCGCGACCGGACTCCTCGACGGCAAGCGGGCCACCACCCACTGGCACTACACCCGGGCCCTCGCCGAACGGCACCCGCTGGTACGGGTCGACGCCAACGTGCTGTTCGTCGACGAGGGCGACGTGCTCACCTCCGCGGGCGCCGCCTCCGGCATCGACCTCTGCCTGCACCTGCTCCGTCGCGACCACGGCGTGGGGCTCTCCAACCACGTGGCGCGGCGGCTGGTGGCGGCGCCCTACCGCAGCGGCGGACAGGCGCAGTACGTGCCGCGGAGCGTCCCCGAACCGCTCGGCGACCTCTTCGCGGACACCCGGGAGTGGGCCCTCGCCCACCTCGCCGAGCCGCTGACCCTGGAGGACCTGGCCCGCAACGCCAAGGTCTCCGGGCGCACCTTCTCCCGGCGGTTCGTGGAGGACACCGGCTACACGCCGATGCAGTGGGTGCTGCGGGCCCGCGTCGACCTGGCACGCGAGCTGCTCGAACGCACCGACCTCGGCGTGGAGCAGATCGCCGACCGGGTCGGCCTCGGCACCGGCGCCAACCTGCGCCTGCACTTCCACCGGATCCTCGGCACCTCCCCGACGGAGTACCGCCACACCTTCTCGGCCTGACGGCCGGATCCGGCCCCCTGACGGGGTGCTCCGTCAGGGGCCCGCCGGGCGGGGTGGCGGGATCCTTGCGAGCGTTGGCGAAGGATCTGGCGAGATCCTTGCGCACGCTGTCATCCGGGCCACTGTCTGCCGGGCGCCGGGATGCCGACCATGGATGGCGGGACGACACGAGAGGAACCTCCATGACCCGCATCGCCGTCAACGGATTCGGCCGCATCGGACGCAACACCCTGCGCGCCCTGCTGGAGCGCGACAGCAAGCTGGAGGTCGTCGCCATCAACGACCTCACCGCCCCGGACGCGCTCGCCCACCTGCTCAAGTACGACAGCGCGCTCGGCCGGCTCGGCCGCTCCGTCGAGATCGACGGCACCGACCTGGTCGTCGACGGCCGCCGCATCAAGGTGCTCGCCGAGCGCGAGCCGGCCAACCTGCCGTGGGCCGAGCTCGGCGTCGACATCGTGCTGGAGGCCACCGGCCGCTTCACCGCCGCGGACGCCGCCCGCGCCCACATCACCGCCGGCGCCCGGCGCGTGCTGGTCAGCGCCCCCTCCGACGGCGCCGACGTCACCCTCGCCTACGGCGTGAACACCGACGCGTACGACCCCGCCCGGCACGTGATCGTCTCGAACGCCTCGTGCACCACCAACGCGCTCGCCCCGCTGGCCTCCGTCCTCGACGACCTGGCCGGCATCGAGCACGGCTTCATGACCACCGTGCACGCCTACACCCAGGAGCAGAACCTCCAGGACGGCCCTCACCGCGACCTGCGCCGCGCCCGCGCCGCCGGCGTGAACATCGTGCCGACCACCACCGGTGCCGCGAAGGCCATCGGCCTGGTGCTGCCGCAGCTCGACGGCAAGCTGTCCGGCGACTCGATCCGGGTGCCCGTCCCGGTCGGCTCGATCGTGGAGCTGAACACCACGGTCTCCCGCGAGGTCACCCGCGAGGAGGTGCTCGCCGCCTACCGCGCCGCCGCGGACGGCCCGCTCAAGGGCATCCTCGACTACGCCGACGAGCCGCTGGTCTCCGGCGACATCACCGGCCAGCCCGCCTCGTCCATCTTCGACGCCGCCCTCACCCGGGTCGACGGCAAGCACGTCAAGGTGGTCGCCTGGTACGACAACGAGTGGGGCTTCTCCAACCGCGTCATCGACACCCTCGAACTGCTCGCGGAGAACTGAGCACCCGCCACGTGCGACCGCGCCCGACGGCGCGACCGGGTCCGCCCGGCCGCGCCGTCGGGCGCGTCGTGTTCCCGCGGGCGGTGCCGCGGGTCAGGTCAGGGTGATCCGGATGCCGACCGTGCCGCGGTCGCCGCGGCGGACCCGGCTGCCGAGCAGGGTGAGCACGCCGAGCAGGCCGTACTTCTGCCGCAGCAGGGTGCGGTAGGCGGCGGTCTTCTCGGGCGGGCAGATCTCGGCGGTGCCGGGCACCTGCTCGCCGGTCGGCCTGCCGCGGACGTCGCACGGGCCGACCAGCACGTCCGCCCGGTTGCGGATCCGGCGGACCTTCCAGGAGTCGGAGACCGTCCAGACGCCCAGCGCGTCGCCGTCCCGCACCACCCACACCGGGGTGGGGACCGCCGTGCCGTCCTTCTTGAAGGTGGTGACCAGCAGGTAGCTGCCTGCGGCGAGGCGGACGAGGCGTTCGAGCCGGTCGTCGGGCGTGGCGTTCATGCCGCGCAGTCTAGGGCTTGCCCGACCCCCGGTGGATCACGGTCCGCCGTGGATCACGGTGCGTCGTGCGGTGCCCGGTCGCCGGCCTCCGGGCCGTCCTCGGGCAGCACGCCGGCCGTCGGCTCGGAGCGGCGCGGGCCGGGCACCCGGCCGAGGGCCGAGCGGGTGGCGCCGAAGCCGGTCTCGTGGTCCCACACGTGGGTGCAGCCGGGGCACTGCAGGTGGAGCAGGCTCCCGGTGTTGGAGATCAGGTAGCGCCAGTGCTCCGAGCAGGAGCGGCGCTCCCCGCAGGGCGTGCAGTCGCGGGCGTCGTCGCAGTTGGGGCAGGCGATCCACGCGCGGCGACCGATGTCGGCCTGCGGGTCAACGGGCAGCATCGGTCCGCTCCTCCACGGGCAGCACGCCCGCCGTGACGAGGTCGTCGTAGAGCCGCTGCTGCTCGGCGTCCAGGCCGGAGTAGAGCAGGGCGTAGGCCTCGGCCTCGCGGCGCTCCTCCTCGGCGATGTCCCGGGCGGGCCCGAGCGAGGCGCCCGCCAGCGACCGGCGGCGGATCTCGTCGGCGGTGATGTCGAAGACGAAGGCCGTCGACGGCTCGGGGCGGTCGGCGTCCTCGGTGCGGTGGTGCGACTGCGGAGACATGCCAGCAGAACTTAGGTAACCCTTCCTTTGCTGTCAAGGTGATGTGCGCAACCCGTTCACCAGCTGAGATGCTTCCGAGACAAGGGCCGTCCGTGGGCGAAGCTCCCCTCCGGGGGCCGCGGCTGTCGGCGGTCCGTCATGCCGCGCTCCGGGCACCGGGACTGAGGGCCCGTCGGCGCGGCGGGCCGGGTCTGTCTTTCGGGGGAGCCGTGCCGGCGCCCGGTCCGTCCAGCGGCGTACACCTGGCGGACGAGGCGGAGGGGTGGGATTCCTCATGCGGGCGGACGGACCGGCCGCGGTCCGCGCCTAGGGTTGTGGACATGGCAGAGCTGGGGGACCTCGTGGGACGGACCGCCGACCGGCTGGCGGAGCAGCAGGTCGGCGCGGTGGTGGTCGGCCTCGCGGACGGCGCGGCGGAGATCCGCGGCGCCGGGTCGGCCGGCGGTGCGGCCTCCGGTCCGCCCGGCCCGGACACCCTCTTCGAGATCGGCTCGATCACCAAGGTCTTCACCGCCCTGCTGCTGGCCCGGACGGTGCTCGCCGGCGACGCCGCCCTGGAGGAGCCGCTCGCCGGCCTGCTGCCCGGCTGCACCGTCCCCGGCCGCGGCGGCCGGCGGATCACCCTCCAGCACCTGGCCACCCACACCTCCGGCCTGCCGCGCCTGCCCAAGGGCATGCTGCTGCCCGCCCTGCTCAACCCGCGGGCCGCGGACCCGTACGCCGGCTGCACCGCCGACCGGCTGCTCGACGGGCTCGCCCGGACGAAGCTCCGCTCGGTGCCCGGCCGCACCTTCCGGTACTCCAACCTCGGCGCCGGCCTCCTCGGCCTCGCCCTCGCCCGGCGCGCCGGCACCGACTACGAGCAGCTCGTCCGCCGCGAGGTCTGCCTGCCGCTCGGGCTCGCCGACACGGTCGTCACGCCCGGTGCCGGCGGCGCCGGCCGGTTCGCCGGCGGGCACACCGCCAACCCCAGGCCCCCCCCGCCCTGGGCCCCCGCCCCCCCGGGGCGGGTCCTGGACGCGATCTTCCACGAGGGG
>NZ_BAAALD010000045.1:42643-65109 GCF_039528095.1 Kitasatospora arboriphila | reverse complement strand
CCGCCGCTTCCTGCCCGGCGCCGACCACCTCGCCGACCGCCTCACCCGCTGAAGGCCCGCACCCGTCCCCGCACGCCTCACCCCCGTACGCCTCACCCCCGTACGCCTCACCCCCGCACGCTTCACCCCCACCCGAGGAGCCATCAGATGGCACAGCTGTCCGTCGTCGACGACACCCTGATCGTCGAGGTCGAAGGACTCGACAAGCTCTGGGCGCTGAAGAGCCGTCTGGAGATCCCGCTGGCGAACGTCCGCGGCGCCACCGCCGACCCCGGCATCGTCCACGAGTCCAAGGGCATCAGGATGGGCGGCACCCACCTGCCCGGCGTGATAACCGCCGGGACCTTCCGCTCCCAGGGCGAGTGGGTGTTCTGGGACGTGCACAACCCGGCCGGGGCCGTCGTCGTGGAACTCGCCGACGAGCGCTACAGCCGCCTGGTCGTCGAGGTCGCCGACCCGCGCGCCGCCGTCGCCCTGGTCGAGGCCGCGATGCGTGCCCACGCCGCCGCCCGCCCCGGTTCGGTCTGACCGCCACCTGCCGGGCCCGGCACGCCCGGTGCGGTGCCCCCCGACGGGCGATGGCTAGGGTGGGCCCGTCCGACCGGCTCGCACCTCCGGAGCGTCCGTGCTTCATCTGCGCCTGATCGTTCCCGCCGACCTGCGCGACCAGGTCCTGCAGACCCTCGACGACTGCGTTGGTGCCACCCACGTGGTGCTCCTGCCCGATTCGGCCGTCCGACCCGCGGGCGACGTGGTGCTCTGCGACGTCGCCCGCGAGGCCGCCGACGAACTGCTCGGCGCGCTGCGCACCCTCGGGTTGGCGGACCGCGGCGCGATCAACGTCGAGGAGGTCGCCCTGACGATCTCCGCCGCCGCCGACCGGGCGGAGGAGGAGGCGCCCGGCGAGGGCGCCGACGCCCTGGTCTGGGAGTCGGTCTCCGAGATCACCCACGAGGAGTCCACCCTCACCGTCGTCTATCTGGCCTTCCTCACGGTGGCCACGATGCTCGCGGCCTGCGGGGCCGTGCTGGACAGCGCGATCCTGGTCGTCGGCGCGATGGCGGTCGGGCCGGAGTTCGGCCCGCTGGCCGGCCTGTGCGTGGCGCTCGTCCAGCGCCGCGGGCGGCCGGCCCTGCGGTCGCTCAACGCCCTGCTCGTCGGGTTCGCGGTGGCCATGGTGCTCACCGTCGGCTTCTGCTTCCTGATGGACCAGTGGGGGCTGTTCACCAAGGAGATGTTCGAGGCCAACAGGCCGAACACCTCGTTCATCTGGAAGCCGGACGCCACCTCCTTCGTCGTGGCGCTGCTGGCCGGTGTCGCCGGGCTGCTCTCGCTCACCTCGGCGAAGGCCGGGGCGATGGTCGGGGTCGCCATCTCGGTGACCACCGTGCCGGCCGCCGCCAATGCCGCCGCCGCGGTGGCCTACGGCGACTACGCGCAGGGCCGGGGCTCGGCCGTGCAGCTCCTGCTGAACATGCTGGGGATCGTCGTCGCGGGCGTCGCCACCCTGGTGGTGCAGAACGTCGCCTGGAAGGTCGTGCGGGCCCGCGGCCGAGCCGCCGCCCGGGCCGTCAGACGGTGATCCCGTCGTCGTCCGCGGTCGCCGCCCGGCGGCGGGACGCGGACGGAGCCGGAGCGGCCGGGGCCGTGGGCACGGTCGGGCCGCCGTCCCCGGGCACCCGGGCGACCGCCCGCCACCACAGGGTCGGCGCCGGCGGGTCGGCCGGCTCGAACGGCGCACCCGGCCGCGGCACGGCGAACCGCACGCCCAGCGCCTGCGCCGCCGTCACCGTCCGCTCGGCCGGCTCCTCCCACGGGTGCGGCGCCAGGTTGAAGGTGCACCAGTGGATCGGCAGCATCAGCCCGCCGTCCAGGTCCAGGTGCGCCCGCACGCCTTCCTCGGGCGTCATGTGCACCTCGGGCCAGAAGTCGCTGTACGCGCCGATCTGCACCATCGTCGCGTCGAACGGTCCGAGCCGGCCGCCGATATCGGCGAAGCCGGGGAAGTAGCCGGTGTCCCCGCTGTGGAACAGCCGGTGCTCGGAGCCGGCCACCACCCAGGACGCCCAGAGCGCGTACGGGTGGGTGCGCGGCCCGCGGCTGCAGTAGTGCCGGGCCGGCGTGGCGGTCAGGGTCAGCCCCGCCACCTCGGCCGACTCCCACCAGTCGAGCTCCACGATCCGCTCCGGCGGCACGCCCCAGTGCTCCAGGTGCGCACCCACCCCGAGCGGGACGGCGAACACCGCCCCGCTCGCGTCCAGCGCCTTGATCGTCGGCATGTCGAGGTGGTCGTAGTGGTCGTGCGAGACCACCACCACGTCCACCGGGCCGAGTTCGGCGAGGCCGATCGGCATCGGGTGGAGCCGCTTGGGGCCCGTCCAGGAGAACGGCGAGCAGCGCTCACCCCAGACCGGGTCGAACAGCACCCGGCGGCCGTCCAGCTCGGCGAGCACGGTGGCGTGGCAGAGCCAGGTCAGCCGCAGCCCGGAGACGGGCGGCGCGGCCAGGTCGATCGGGCGCAGCAGGTGCAGCGGGACGGGGGCGGCCGGCAGCCGGCGGGCCCGATCGCCGGTGAGCTGGGCCCGGCTGACCGACAGAGGCGACGCGCCGTCGACGAGCCGCCTGGTCGGGACGGGGTTCTGGAAGGCCCCGTCGCGGAACTGCGGCGAACGCCGGACGCGCTCCAGCCGCTCGCCCGTCGGATCGGCCCCGAAGGCGTCCGTCCGGATCCGGTGCCAGGTGCGGCGCGGCAGTCGTCCGATGCCTCCGCCGTCGGTGAACGAGGTGCCGAACTGTGCGGCGAGGGCGGCTGCGCGGGAGATCCAGGGGACGGAGCTGGGCACGGCACCTCCACGTCGGGACATCCGTACGGCGGTGGCCGTCCGGCGTCCGCGGTCGCGAAAGCCGGCAGGCCGGACGCGTACGGGTGGGGCCGCTGGGGCTCCGCTGCCGTACGACGACCGTCGAAACCGGACACTACCCCTCCTGGCCCGTGCGGGCCCGGCCGAAACATGATCGGGCGAGCCGTTCGGCGGACCCGCCGGCCGGGCCCCGGACACGCCGGGACGGCCCCGCCGCCCGGCGGGGCCGTCCGGGTGCGGAGGATCAGGCCGCGTAGAAGCGGGTGATCGTCTCGGCGACGCAGTGCGGCTTGGGGCTGCCCTCACTGGTGATGGTGAACCGCACCAGCGCCTGCACCCCGCCGGGGACCTCGTCGGCGGAGAGCAGCTCGGCGGTGGCCCGCACCGCCGTGCCGACCGGCACCGGCGACGGGAAGCGGACCTTCTCCGAGCCGTAGTTGAGCGCCATCTTGATGCCCTCGACGCCGTAGCACTCCTTCGCCAGCACCGGGATCAGCGACAGCGTGAGGTAGCCGTGCGCGATCGTCCCGCCGAACGGGCTCTCCTTGGCGCGCGCCGGGTCGACGTGGATCCACTGGTGGTCGCCGGTGGCCTCGGCGAACAGGTTCACCTGCTCCTGGCCGATGGTGTGCCACTCACTCGTGCCGAGCTCGGTGCCGACCGCGGCTTTCAGGTCGGCCAGCGAGGCGAAGGTCGTCAAGGTGCGCTCCAGGTGGGGTCGGGCTCCGGTCCCCACGGCTGCGTCCGGCGGGGACAGTCGGAGAGTATGCCTACCGACCGGTCACTTGTCAGCGGGGGCCGGGCGCGCCGCGGCGGTGGCACCGACCGCGCGCAGCCGCCGCCCGCCCACCAGCTCCGGGGTCAGCGCCACGTACACCGGCCGCGGACCGCCCACCCACGGGCGTAGCCCCGCGTCGTACAGGCCGTCCTGCGCGAGGTGGTCCCGGACCACCTCGGCGTGCCCGTGCACCAGGACGCTCCAGCCGGAGCGCGTCTCCGGGTCGAGCACGTCGGCCTGGAAGGCGGCGACCGTGCCGTCCAGCGCCCGCGCGGTGGTGCTGTCGGCGCGCAGCGCCAGCACCAGCCGGCCGTCCTGCGCCACCTCGAACGCCACCGGCAGCACCGCGGGCAGCGCGTGCTCGGTGTACACCACGCGCCCGACGGGCACGGTGCCGAGCAGACGGCGGCACTCGGCCTCGCTCAGCTCCTCCACAGGGTCCTCGTACTCCATGGCACGATGCTCGGCCCGCGGCCGTGGAGCCGGTAGGGCCGATGGTCCCTGCCCGAAGGGTCCTCCGGCGGTAGCTTGTCGCCAGGCACGAAGGCGGAAGGGGGCTGGTGCGGGGTGGGCGGCGGCATCGAACTGGTGGTGATCGGCGCGGACGGGGGGCCGGACCGCAGCTGGTCCGGCTCGGAACGGGCCGCGGACGGCGCCCGCACCCTCGCCGCGGCACTGCCCGGCCGGACCTTCGACGCCGGGGCCCGGGGCTGCCGGGTCGACCTGCTGCCCCCGGACGCCGACGCCAACACCATGCTCACCGCGCTGCGCGCCGCCGCGGCGAGACCCGCGCGGTGGCTGGTCGTCTGCCTGCTCGGCCAGCTCGCCGCCGACCCCAGGGGACGGCGGATCGCGCTCGTCACCGCCGGCTCCACCCCCGACAACGCCTACCGGCGCGGCCTCGCCTGGGACTGGGTGGTCAGCGCCATGGTGCACGGCGGCCAGGAGGAGACCCTGCTGCTCGTCGACGCGGTCGCCGACCGCGACACCTGGGCCGCCCTCGCCCGGGAGGACGCCGCAGGAGAGCTCCTCAGCCACTCCCGCGTCCCGCTCTGGGGCCGGATCGGCCGGCACCAGGCCGGACGGCGCGGCCGGGACGCCGTCCGCCCGGGAGGTGACGGATCGTTCAGCCGGCTCCTGGTGGACGCCCTCGACCGCGGCGTCCCCGGCGCACCCGCCGCCCTCGGCCCGCAGGAACTCGCGCCCGTCCTCGCGCACGAACTCGCCCTGCGGGACGGCGGCGCGGCCGAAGCCGGACAGGCCGTCGAACTCGTACCGGCCGACGGAGGAAGGCTGCTGATGCACAATCGGGCCGCCGTCCGGGGCGCATTGGCCGGATTGTCGCTTTCCGACGAACTGTTGGCCGTGCTCTGGCGAGAAAACACCCCAACCGATCCGCCGAACGCGTAAGGTCGGACCGCCCGAGGTGTTGCTGTGCCGGGGCGGGTGGCGAAGAATCGATGTCCCCGCGGCGGCACCGAGGGACGGCAGAGGAATTGTGCGACCACGGCCGCGGACGAGGTCTGGCGCTACGAGGTGGGGCGATGCGGCAGCGCGGAAATGTGTTGCGCCCTGGGGCGGTCGGGATCGGTGGGGTGGCACTGCTGTTGGCGCTCAGTGCCTGTTCCGCCGCCGACGCCGGGGGTTCTGCGGACCGTCTGGGTACTCCTGTGACGGCTGTTCCCGGTGGGACTGCAGTAACTCCTTCGAGTGGTCCGGGTACGGGCGGCAGCGCCCCCACCGAAGGCCCCGACGGAGCCGTCGCCCGAACGGTCCTGAGCACCTATCAAGCCTGGTGGCAGGCGCAGGCCGAGGCGTTCGCCCGCTCCGATTCGGACGGCTCGCAACTGCGTGCGTACTCGACCGGTCAGGCGCTGAGCGAGGCACTGGCCAGCCTCCACCAACTGCACGACGCAAAGCTGGTGATGACCGGGAGTCCGCGCAACTCGGCACTGGTGAAGAAGGTCGATCTCTCCGCCGATCCGCAGACGGCCGTCGTGCAGGATTGCCTCGACGTCGCCGATTGGCACCAGGCCGACGCAACGACCGGAGCGGTAAAGGATCCCCGGCAGCGGCTCACCCGTTATCCGGCGACCGTTTCGCTGCGGAGGAACGACAGCCGCTGGATGATCGTGGACTTCGAACGCGAGGTGGATCGCACGTGCTGAAAAAGGTCTTCCGCACGCTGCTGCTCTCGGCATTGCTGCTCGCTTCCGCGGCCCCGGCCTCGGCAGAGGGGGGCGGCACGGTCAATCCGTGCGCCGTCCGGGACATCTGCGTGGTCGTCACCGAGCCCGGGAGCACGGCCGAGCCCGGGGGCGGGAGCGGTGGGTCGTCGGGCGGGTCCGACGGCGGTGTGCAGATGTGCAGTTGGAACGGGCAGCAGTGGCCCTGCTGGGACGACGACCTCGGCTGGTTCTCCACCGCGGACGGCTGCTACTACCACCGCTCCGAGCCGCAGCCGCCCGCGAGCGACCCCGCCTGGGACGGCCACGCCCCGTCCGAGGGCGCGGTGTACGAGGTCAACTGCCGCGGTGTCGGCGGCCAGTTGTCGCCGAAGCCGCCGATGTTCTTCGCCCAGCCGCCCGGCGGCCCGCCGCCGCCGGACCGCCCGTACGACCTGGGCATGAAGGCGCTCGGCATGATCCACTTCGACTCGCCGGCGCTGCACGCCGCCCCGGCCGCCACCGCCGTCGTCGGGGTGCCGGTCTGGCTCTGGTACACCGCCGGGCCGACCACGGCCGGCCCGCAGAGCGCCACCGCCAAGGGCCGGACGATGAGCGTCACCGCCACCGCCCGGCTGACGAAGGTGCACTGGGACACCGGCGACGGCTCGGCCGGCGCCGACTGCACCGGCCCCGGCACCGCCTACACCCCGGGCGCCGGCACCGAACCGCCCTGCGGCCACACCTACCGGAAGGCGTCCGGCGGCCAGCACGACCAGACCTTCTACCTCACCGCCACGCTGACCTGGCGGGTCGAGGCGGTGCGCTCCGACACCGGGGCGCGGGTGTTCGCGGTCGACTACCGCGTCGACACGGACCAGCCGCTGCCGCTGAAGGTCGCCGAGGTGCAGGCGCTCAACTGACCGCCGGCCACGCCCCGACCCCACGACGAACCACCAGTTCCGGAAAGGCCGAAGCCCGGTGGAAACCCGCAACGTCCCGACGCCGAGCGCAGGCACCGCCGCCCTCGCCCCCGACCCGCACCGTCCGGCCCCGCACGTGCCCCCGCGCACCCTGCGGGCACGGCGGCGGCGGCCCGCCGTGCTGGCGATGGCGGTCGCGCTGATCGCCGCGGGCGGCCTCGGCGGCGCCGCCCTCTACACCAGTTCGGGGCAGCGGATCGCCGTGCTGGCGGTGGCCCGCGACATCCCGATGGGGCAGGCCGTCACCGCCGACGACCTGGTGGTCGCGCACATCGCCGGCGACCCGCTGCTGCGCCCGCTGGACGCCCGGGACCGGGCCCGCACCATCGGCCTGCGCGCCACCACCGACCTCAAGCGCGGCGCCCTGCTGCTCAAGGCGGACCTGACGGCGGAGCCGGTGCTCCGCCCCGACCAGCAGACCGTCGGCCTCGCCGCCAAACGCACCCAGTTGCCCGCCACGCGGCTTCAGCCGGGGCTGCAGGTGCTGGTGGTGTCCACCCCGGACGCCAAGGGCGACCAGGCGGCGGCCGGCCGGCCGCCGGAGACGATCGCCGCGGTGGTGGTCACCGTCGGCCGGGTCGACTCCGACGGCAGCCAGGTGGTGGACGTGGCCGTTCCCTCGGCCGACGGGCCGCGGCTGGCCTTCTGGGTGTCCTCCGGCCGGTTCCAGGTGATCCTCGCACCGCGGGCCGGCGCCCCCGCGCCCGCGCCGTCCACGAGCGGCACCACCGCGGACGACGGGAACGCCGGAGCGGTCACACCCCCGGCCGGTACGCCGACGGGTGCCCCGAGCGGCAAGGCCACCGGAAGTCCGAAGAGCGGTACGGGAGGTGGCACCTGATGGCGGTCGTCGCCGTGGTCGGCGGCCCGGGCGCGCCCGGGGCCACCACCACCGCCCTCGCCCTGCTGCTCAGCTGGCCGCTGCCGCCGGGCCGCAAGGTGCTGCTCGCCGAGTGCGACCCGGACGGCGGCGCCGTGCTGGCCGGCGCACTGGAGGGCCGCATCGAGGCGGTCTACGGGCTGCGCAACCTGGCCGTGGCGGACCGCCGCGGCCTGCTCGCCCAGACCGTCTGGGAGCAGCTGGTCGACCTCTCCCCGGAGGGCACCGCGGAGCGGCTGCTGCTGCCGGGCCTCACCGACCCCGCGCAGGCGCCCGGCCTCGCGTACACCTGGGAGCCGCTCGCCGACACCTTCCAGGCGCTGGACGGCCAGGGCTACGACGTGATCGTCGACCTGGGCCGGTCTGGAGCGACCGGCCCGGGTGCGGTGCTGGCCCGGCGGGCCGACGTGGTGGTGGCGACCGTCCGGACCACCCTGCGCGGCCTGTCCGCCGCCCGGCCGCGGCTGGCCGCGCTCCGCGACGACCTGGAGAGCGCCGGCCCGGGTGCCGACGCGCTCGGCCTGCTGCCGGTCGGCGAGGGCCCGTACCCGCTGGCCGAGGCCGCCCGCGAACTCGGCGTCTCCGCGCTGGGCCTGCTGCCCTACGCGCCGCGCACCGCCAGGGTGCTCTCCGACGGCGGGGACACCGCCGACCGGAGGTTCGTCCGCTCCGAGCTGATGCGGACGGTGCGCAGCGCGGCCGACCGGATCCTGGACGTCGCGGCCCGCCGCCGGCAGCGGCTCGCCCCGCAGGCCCAGCCGTACCCGCAGGCGTACCCGCAGCCCCAGGCCCAGCCCTACCCGCAGCCCGCTGCGGCCCCCGCGCCCGGCCCGGTGCTCGGGCCGGTGGCGCCGCGGCAGCCGTGGGCCCCGGTGCCCGATCCGCAGCCGGTCGGCTTCCCGCAGCACATCGCACCGCCGGCCGTCCCGCAGCCGCCGGCACCGGCGCCCTTCCCGCCACCGGACCGGCAGCAGCCGCAGAACGGGTACGGGGAGGTGCTCCGTGCGCGGTAGTCCGCTCCAGCAGGGGCCGTCCTCGCTGCCCTGGCAGCTGCCGACCCCCGGCGCCGCGCCCGGCCCGGGCATCGTCCCCGGTCCCGTCCGGCCGTCCGGGCCCACCGCGCCCGTCGCGGCGGTGCCCGCACTGCAGCCGGTCGGCGTCCGGCCGGTCGTCGACCCGCAGGTCGCCCGGGAGCTCAAGCGCCAGGTCGCGGCCGAACTCCACCAGCAGCTCGCTAAGCTGGAGGGCTCCGGCGAGGTCGACCGGGCCACCCGGCGCCAGCGCGGCCGGGCACTGATCGAGGAGGTCGTCGCCCGCTGGTCCGACGCGTACGCGCAGACCCACGGGATCCCGCCGACCCGCGACCAGGACCGCGCGCTCGCCGAGGCCGTCTACGACCTGCTGTTCCGGGCCGGCCGGCTGCAGCCGTACCTGGACGACCCGGAGATCGAGAACATCCTGGTCAACGGCTGCGACGACGTCTGGGTGTCGCGGGCCAACGAGCCGCTGCGGCAGGTACCGCCGATCGCCGACAGCGACGCCGAACTCGTCGAGCTGCTGCAGGACCTGGCCCGCCAGCACGGCGGCGGCGAGCGCAGCCTCTCCACCGCCAGCCCCACCCTGGCGCTGCGGCTGGAGGGCGGCATGCGCCTGCAGGCGCTGACCGAGGTCACCCCGCGCCCGTACGTGGCGATCCGCCGGCACCGGGTCGCCTCGGCGACCCTCGGCGACCTGGTCGGACTCGGCACCCTGGACGCGACGCTGGCGGCCTTCCTGGCGGCGGCGATCCGGGCCAAGAAGAACGTCATGGTCACCGGCACGCAGGGCGTCGGCAAGACCAGCCTGCTGCGCGCGATGGCCGCCGAGATCCCGCCGGACGAGCGGGTCGGCACCCTGGAGACCGAGTTCGAGCTGTGGCTGCACACCCTCGGCCACCTGCGCCAGGTGGTGCCGATGGAGGCCCGGGAGGGCAACGGCGAGCGGGTCGACGGCCGGGTCGCCGGCGAGCTGACGATCGGTGAACTCATCCCGGCCGCCTTGCGGATGACGCTCTCGCGGATCATCGTCGGCGAGGTCCGCTCCGCGGAGGTGGTGCCCATGCTGCGGGTGATGACCAACGGCGAGGGCGGCTCGATGTGCACCCTGCACGCCCGGGCCCCGCACATGGTGGTCGACCGCATCGCCGAACTCTGCCTGGAGTACGGCGCCCACATGACCGACAGCCTGGCCTACCGGCTCACCGCCAACGCCGTCGACTTCGTCGTGCACGTCACCATGGTCGACGAGACCGCGGTCGGCGGCCGCCGGCACCGCTTCGTCTCGCACGTCCTGGAGGTCACCGGCCTCGGCGAGAGCGGACGCCCGGCGATGAACCAGGTCTTCGGCCCGCGCACCGAACAGGGCGAGCCGCGGGCCGTCCCGCACACCCCGCCGCAGTGCCTGGACGACCTGCGCCGGGCCGGCTTCGACGCCGGTCTGCTGCAGTCCCCGTACGGCAGTTGGGGCGCCCCGCTGGGGCTGCGGATCGGCGGTGCCCGCTGATGCTGCTCTACGTGCTCTGCGGCCTCGCCGTCGCCGGCGGGCTGGTCGCCCTGGTGGCCGGCCTGGTCGGCACCCGGGAGGAGAAGCCCGAGGCCCGGCCGGGCAGCGGCCGGCTGCACACCTTCTGGTACGGCGCCCCCGGGACGGCGAGCCCCGGCCGCGCCAGGACCCGGCAGGTCCAGGCCGTGCTCGCGGTGGCCGGCGGCGCCGGCGCCTGGCTGTTCACCGGGATCCCGCTGACCGTGCTGCTGCTGCCGCTCGCCGTCTTCGGCCTGCCCTGGCTGTACGACGCCACCCGCTCCGACACCCGGCGGATCGAACGGCTGGAGGCGCTCGCCGAGTGGACGCAGCGCCTCGCCGACGTGCTGCTGCTCGGCGTCGGCCTCAACCAGGCCGTCGTCACCAGCCGCCGCACCGCACCGCCCGCCCTGGAGGCCGAGATCGGCGACCTCGCCGCCCGGCTGCAGTCCCGCTGGCGGCCGGAGGACGCGCTGCGCGCCTTCGGCGACGAACTCGCCGACGCCACCGCGGACAAGGTGCTCGCCGCTCTGCTGCTGCGGTCCGGCGACAGCGGCCCCGGCCTGGCCCGGGCGCTCGCCGACATCGCCGAGTCGGTCCGCGAGGAGGTCCGCCAGCGCCGCGCCATCGAGGCCGACCGGGCCAAGCACCGCACCACCGTCCGCTGGCTGGTCGGCATCATCCTCGTGGTGATCGCGGCCGGCGCCCTCAACCCGCGCTACACCGCGCCGTACGCGAGCGTCACCGGCCAGGTGGTGCTCGCCGTGGTCGCCGCCGCGTTCGTCGGGGTGATCGCCTGGATGCGCTCGCTCGCCGCCCACACCCCGCTGCCCCGACTGATCGAGCCCGACCGGCGCAGCAAGGCCGGCCGGCTGCCCGGCGACCCGGCCGATGCCGAGCCGTCGCCGGAGGCCGCCGCCGCGGCCAAGGAGGCCCGATGATCTCGCCCTGGGCCGTGCTCGCGGGCGGCGCCGCGGCCGGCGGCCTCGCCCTGCTGCTCGCCGAACTCCGGCCCGCGCCGCCGGACCTCGGCCAGGCGCTCGGCCGGCTGCACCGCACCCCGGACCCGCGCCCCGCCGAGGAGACCCGCCCCGCCTGGTACGACCGGATCGGCGCGGACTCGCTGCGGCTGCCCGGCGCCCGGATCCCGCACCAGCAGCTCGCCCTGATCGGCCGAAGCCCGGCCCGGTTCATGGCGCACAAGCTGATGTTCGCGCTGGTCGGACTCGTCCTGCCCGGCTACCTGGTGGCGATGGCCGCGGTCGCCGGGATCGGCCTGCCGGTCGCCGTGCCGCTGCTCGCCGGTCCGCTGCTGGCCGCCGTCCTCTGGCTCGTCCCGGACGGCATCGTGGCCGGCGAGGCGAAGGAGGCCCGCACCGAGTACCTGCACGGCGTCGCCGCCTACCTGGAACTCGTCGCTCTGGAGCGGGCCGCCGACTGCGGACCGGCGGAGGCCCTGCGGCGGGCCGCCGCGGTCGGCCGCGGCACCGTCTTCCGGCGGATCCGGGACGCCCTGGAACGCGCCGCCACCGACCGCCTGCCGCCCTGGGACGGCCTCGACGCCCTCGCCGCCGAACTCGGTCTGACCCCCCTCCAGGACCTCGCCGACATCATGCGGATCTCCGGCACCGACGGCGCCGCCGTGTACGACACCCTGCGTGCCCGCGCCAAGAGCCTCCGCGGCGAACTCCTCGCCGAGGAACTGGCGCAGGCCAACACCGACAGCGAGCGGATGGTCGCGCCGGGCTCGGCGCTCACCCTGCTCATGACGGTGCTGATCGTCTTCCCCGCGCTGTACCAGATGCTCGACGTCAGCTGAGCAGCCGACGACCACCCGACCGCCCGTCCTGGAGACCACACCATGACCGAGACCGCGGCCAGGCTCAAGCCCCTGGCCACCGCCCTCCTGCTGCCCGTCCTGCTGCCCCTGCACCTCGGCATGCCCTACCTGCACGTGCGCCTCGGCAGACTGCGCGCCGCCCGTGCCTCCGGCGACCGCGGCGCGATCAGCATCGAACTCGCCCTCACCATCATCGTCCTGGTCGCCATCGCCGGTGCGGTGCTGGCCGCCGTCAAGCTGCTCGCCGGCAAGGCCGAGCAGAAGATCCCCACCGACGTGCCGGACGCGGTGAAGTGATCCGACGCCCGCGCGTCCCCGCCACGCCGCGCACCGCCGCACTGCGCACCGCCGCACTGCGCGACCGCGGGGCGGTCGTCCTCGGCCTGGCCATCGTCTTCCCGGTCGTGCTGACCGCCGTCATGCTCGTGGTGCAGGCCTCGCTCTGGTGGTACGCCGACCAGGTCGCCCTCACCGCGCTGCGCGAGGGCGTCGACGCCGGCCGGGTGCGCGGTGCCACCGCCGAGGACGGGGACGTGCGGGTACGGGAGTTCCTCGCCCGCTTCGGCCGGCTCGCCGAACTCGAGAGCGTCGACCACGCCGGCTCCGACGCCGAGACCCAGCAGATGACGGTGACGGTCCGTCCGCAGTCGGTCGTGCCGTTCTTCGACCGGCTGACCATCACCGAGACGCTCAGCGCACCCCGCGAGCGGTTCGTCCCGCAGGGCGGGCAGCGGTGACCGCCCGCGCCGCCCGCAGGCGGCCGCCCGCGGGCCGCGACACCGGCGCCGTCCCCGTCGAGGCGGCGCTGCTGCTGCCCGTGGTGCTCGCCTTCGTGCTGATCGTGGTCGCCGCCGGCCGGGTGCAGAGCACCGGCGCCGTCGTCGACGCGGCCGCCCGGGCCGCCGCCCGCGCCGCCTCGCTCGCCCGCGGCGAGGACGGCGCCCGGCAGGCCGCTGCGGACGCCGTGCAGGACGTCCTCGGCCGGCGCAAGGTCCGCTGCTCGCAGGACCCGGTCACCCCGGTGTCCTACGGCACCCTGCAGACCCCCGGCGGTGAACTCGCCACCGTCACCGTGCGGGTGCGCTGCTCGGTGCCGCTGCGCGACCTGCTGGGTGTGGACGCGCTGCAGGGGGACAAGACCATGACGGGGGAGTTCACCTCGGTCGTCGACCGCTACCGCGGCGACTGAGCAGGGTCGACCGCCACCGCGGCGACCGAGCAGGAGAGGGGGGCCGGTGGCACACCGGAGAACACCGCCGCGGCGCCGCCGCGGCCCGGACGACGGCGCACTGTCGGTGTACGTGGCGATCTGCGCGGCCGCCCTGGTCGTGCTGGTCGGCATCGTGCTCGACCTCGGCGGACGGCTGCGCGCCATCGAACGCGCCGACGCCCGCGCCCAGGAGGCCGCCCGCGTCGCGAGCCAGCAGCTCGACGTCGAGGCCGTGCTGCAGGGCCGCGGCTACCGCATCGTCAGCCAGGAGGCCGCCGAGCGGGCCGCCGACGACTACCTGCGGGCCTACAACCTCACCGGCACGACCCGGCTGGTGGACGACCGCACCGTCGAGGTGCGGACCACCGGCACCTACACCAGCGCCCTGATCGGCGCGGTGCTCCCCGACTTCACCCACCTCGAGGTGCACGGGTACGGCAAGGCCACCCTCGTGCCCGGCATCACGGAAGCGGAGAACGGCTGATGGCCGCGCGACGAGCCGACGACCCCGCCCGCACCGGCGCCCCCGGCGACCGGACACCCGCCGGCGTCCGGCGACCCGCCGCCGTCCGGCCGCGGCGCCGCCGCACCGCCGGCTCGGTGGCCGCCGCCCTCGGCGCGCTGCTCGCGCTGGTCGCCCTGCTGGCCGGCCTGCCCGCGCTGCTCGGCTACGGCACCCTGGCGGTCGCCTCGATGGGCGAACCCGCCACCGGCGGCAGCGCGGTGGAGGTCCTCACCAGCCCCGACGACGGACGCCTCTTCCTGTGGGCGCTGGTCGGCGTCGGCTGGATCGCCTGGCTCTGCTTCGCGCTGTCCGTGCTGATCGAGATCCCCGCCCAGCTCCGCGGCCGGGTCGCCCGCCGGATCCCCGCCTTCGGCTGGAGCCAGCGCATCGCGGCCGGACTGGTCGGCTCCGTCCTCGCCCTGCTGCCGGTGGCCGGTTCGGCCTTCGCCGCCGTCCCCGAACGCGGCCCGCAGGCCGTCGCCGCCGCGCTGCCCGCCGCGCCGCAGTACGCCGCGCTGCCCGCGGCCGCACCGGCCGCAGCCCCGGCCGCACCCGCCCAGGACCACCCCGTCTACACCGTCCGCGACACCCGGCCCGCCGACAGTCTCTGGTCCATCGCCGAGCACCAACTCGGCTCGGGGGAGCGGTGGCAGGAGATCGCCCGGCTCAACGACGGCCGGGTGATGGACGACTCCGGGCGGCGGTTCGACGCCGACCGGCCGATCCACCCCGGCTGGAAGCTGCTGATGCCCGGCGATGCCAGGCCGGACGCCGGCGGCGGCGGCGCCCCGCAGCAGAGCCCCGCGCCCGCCCCGCAGCACTCCTCGGTCACCGTCGCCCCCGGCGACAGCCTCTCCGCCATCGCGCAGCGCGAACTCGGCAGCGGTGACAGGTGGCCCGAACTCTTCGAGGCCAACCGCGGGGTCCGCGCCCCCGACGGCGAACGGCTCACCGACCCGGACGTGCTGGTCCCGGGCACGGTGCTGGCCGTCCCCGGTGCCCCGCAGCCCGCTCCGCAGCAGCCGCAACCCGATCAGCAGGCCCCGCAGCCGCCCGTACAGTCCACCCCCGCGCCCGCAACTCCCGCGCCGGCCACGCCTGCACCCGCGAGCCCCGCGCCGAGCACGTCCGCACCGAGCACGCCCGCCCCCCACAGCCCCGCGCCGAGCACACCGGCGAAGCACACCCCGCCGCCGGCCGTCCCCGCCGGGGCCGGCCATGAGGCGCACGCCGCCTCCGGCGACTACACCACCGCCCTCGCCGCCTCCACCGTCGGCGTGCTGCTGGCGGCCATCATGATCGGCACGGTCGCCCGGCGCCGCGGCGACCAGCAGCGCGTCCGCAGGCCCCGGCACCGGATCACCATGCCGGCGCCGTCCGCCGCCGCCTTCGAGGCCGAGCTGAAGGCCCGCCAGAACGTGCCCGCGCTGGAACTGCTGGACCGCGCCCTGCGAACCCTGGCCCGCAACACCGTCCGCACCGGCAAGCGGCTGCCCTCCCTGGTCGCCGCGCGGATCACCCCCGGCCGCACCGTCGAACTCCACCTGTCCGGGCCGGCCGTGCCGATCGCCCCCTTCCGGGCCGCGCACGCCGCCAACGTCTGGTGGTGCCCCGAGGACTCCAACGAACTGCTGTCGCCCGGCCAGGCCGCCAAAGCCTCGGCGCCCTACCCGGCCCTGGTCACCCTGGGCACCTCGCCGGACGGCTCCGTCGTCCTCGCCGACCTCGAGACCGTCCGGCTGGTGCACCTCTCCGGCCACCCCGACGACGCCCACGACGTGCTGCGCACCCTCGCCCTGGAACTCGCCCACAGCCCGCTCGCCGACCGCCTCCACCTGCACCTCGTCGGCTTCGCCGAGGACCTGCCGATCGCCGGCCGCGCCGCCGAACGCGTCCACCGCTACGACTCGCTGGAGCAGGCCCTCGGCGCACTCGGCCCGCGCACCGCCCGGGCCCGCGCCACCCTGGTCGCCGCCGAGGCCACCAGCCCGCGCGACGCCCGCAGCCGAGGCCGGTCCGACGAGGCCTGGGTCCCCGAGATCGTCCTCTCCGCCCAACCGCCCGCCGGCCAGGTGCCCGCCGAACTCGGCCGCCTGCTCGACGCCAAGCCGCGCAGCTGCCTCGCCGTCATCACCCGTGCCCCGGAACGCGGCAGCGGACCCGTCGCCCGCTGGACCCTGCCCGCCACCGGCGCCGCCACCCTGCCCGGCCTGCACCTCCAGGTCGAACTGCAGCGCCTCGACGACACCCAGTACGCGAACCTCGCCGAACTCGTCCGCGCCTCCGGCGACACCACCCAGCACCCGGCACCCGAGTGGACCCTGGACGGCCCGGGCGACGACCTCGAACCGGCCGAACTGCCCGTCCCCGTCCCCGTGCTGGCCGCCGTCGGCAGCACCGCGGACAGGCGGCCGGCCAACGGTGCCAACGGTGCCAACGGCCCCGACGACGCCGACGACGCCGCGCCGCGGCTGATCGCCCGGGTCATCGGCACCGGCGCCAGCGCCTTCGCGGGCACCGCCCCGACCGCCACCCCGCCGCAGCCCGGGACGGCCGTCGTCCGGGCGGTCACCCCCGTCAGCCCGGCCGCACCCCCGCTCACCCCCGTCCCGGCCGCCGCCGACCGGCCCCCCGTACCGCAGCCGACCGCGGACCGGCCCGCCGTGGAGGCGCCGCCCGCCGACCGGTCGACGGCCGACCTGCCCGGCGCGGGCGGGGACGACACACCGCCCCCGCCCCGGCACACCGCCAACGGCATCGGCCGCCACGCCGCCTCCGGACCGGGCCGGCCGTCGTAGCCCGCCGTCCCCCGGCAGCCCGACCGCTCCGCGGACCAGGCACCCGCCCCCGAACCGACACCGACCCACGACCCGGCCCCCGACGTCGCCTCCCCGGCCGCCGGCACACCCCGCGCGGCCGCCGCCCGCACCGACAGCGCCGAACTGCTCGCCATCCTCCGCTCACCCGAAGCCCACGCCGGCCGCTCCGCGCCCAGGCTCCGCGTCCTCGGACCGGTCGACATCACCGGCGCCACCGGCACCACCGAACCCGCCACCGTCCCCCGCCTCACCGAACTCGCCGCCCTCATCACCCTGCGGCCCGGCATCGACCACGCCACCCTGGACCGCGAACTGCACCCCGGCGCGGCCCACCTCGCCGAACTCGCTCCCGCCCTCGCCGCCAGCCCGCTCCCCGGCAAACTCACCCGCCTCGCCGCCTGGCTCGGCACCTCCGCGGACGGCCGCCCCCACCTGCGCACCGACCAGCCGGACGGCTACGCCTTCGCCCCGACCGTCAGCTGCGACTGGGACGAATTCCGCGGGCTCTACCGCCGCGGCATGCGCTCCACCAGCTCCACCGCCGACGCGGCGCTCGCCCACGCCCTCGCCCTCGTCCGCGGGGCGCCGTTCGCCGAAGCCCCCGCCGACGCGTACGGCTGGGCCGAACCCGAACGCCAGGACATGCTCGCCGCGATCGTCGACACCGCCCACGAACTCGCCGTCCGGCGCCTCCAGTACGGCGACCACCGGACGGCCGAGGCCGCCATCTTCCGGGCCCTGGCCGTCGCCCCGGACGTCGAACTCCTGCACCGCGACCTGTTCTACGCGTACGCCTCCGCAGGCGCCCGCGACCAACTCGTCCGCGCCGTCAACCGCCTCGACGCCCTCAGCCGCCGCACCGGCCGCGACCTGGACCCGGACACCGTGGCCCTCCTCCGCGACCTCCTCGCCGCCTGAGAGACACGCCCCAGGGGTGCGCGGGGGTGCCTCCCGGCCGAAGGCCGGGGGAGAGCCGGGGGAGAACTGCGCAGTCCGGGGGCGGGTGTCACAACAGTTCGGGCCAAGCCCTGATCTGTACGACGAGCCGTGTCCGTGTTGCGCAGTTCCCCGCGCCCCTGGGGTCGCTCGTGAATTGGGTCGCGGGGGAGGGGGTGGCCCGGTTAGCGTCGCGGCATGACGAGTTCGGACCTGCCCCTGCGACCCCGCCTGCGGGCGGCCCTCACGGTGGCCATGAAGGCACGGGACAAGGTGGCCGTCGATGCCCTGCGGCCCACCCTCGCGGCGTTGGACAACGCCGAGGCGGTGGAGCGTCCCGAGGGCGCCGACCGGAACCTCGCGGTCGAGCTGGTCCCGATCGGTGCGGGTGCCGCCGAGGTGGCGCGTCGGGAACTGTCGGAGGAGCAGATCGTGGGGATCGTCCGGGCCGAGGCCGCCGAGCGGGCCGAGGCGGCGGAGGCGTACGACCGGGCGGGCCGTCCCGACCGTGCCGAGCGGCTCCGTGCGGAGGCCGCCGTCATCCTCGCGCACCTGGGCTGATCTCCGGTCCGGGCCCGTTGTCAGTGCCGGGCGGCAGGATGCGGAGCGAGCAGTCGAGCGCGTCCGGAGGAGCAGCCGTGGGCACCGTCAGCAGCGTGGGACCGGACCGGCCGGTGGAGTTCGTCCCGGCGTGGTGCGCCACCGATCTGGAGGTGCACCGGCCGTGCCGCGGCACCTACGAGTGGTACCCGTACGAGAGCCTGCCGCCGTTGGCGGAGGGCCGGTTCGACGGGGGGTTCGGCTGGCTGGGCGGGCCGGGGCCGGCGGATCCGGAGCGGGTGGCGCTGCTGGACGGGGTGGCGGCGGCGCTGGCCGGTACGGGTTGCGAGCTGCCCGCCGACTTCGTGGCGCTGCAGACCTCGGCCCGCTGCCACGACGTGCTGGACGAGGTGTCGGTGACGGGCTGTTGGACGGACGTGTCGCAGCCGCTGCCGAGCCCGTTCGAGCCGGGCGCGCGGCTGGTGCGGTTCCTGCGGGACCAGCAGGACTGCGTGTTCTGGTACCTCTACCTGCGGCCTTCGGGGGAGGCGTTCGTGGTGGGGTCGCCGTTGGACTTCGCCTGCCTGCCGGAGTGGGAGGAGGCGGAGGGGCCGGTGGACCTGAGCGCGGCGGTCGCCCACTGCGCTCCGGGCTTCGAGGAGTTCGCCTACCGCTTCTGGGTGGAGAACCGGCTCTGGCAGGTGCTGCAGCACGAGGAGGCGCCGGCCGCGCCGGAGCTCGCCGAGTACCTGGCCCACTACACCGACCGGTACACCGGCCCGGTGGCCTCGGTGTGACGCGGTCGCGCGTCGGTGCCGGTTCCGGCCCTTGACCTGAAGTCCGCTTGAACGTGCAGGCTGGGGGGGCAGAGGTCGGAGCGAGCCGGGGAGCGGTCGTGCGAGCGGTGTGGTTGACGGAGTTCGGCGGGCCCGAGGTGCTGGTGGCGGGCGAGGCGCCCGATCCGGTGCCGGGTCCGGGGCAGGTGGCGGTGGACGTCGCGTACGCCAACATCACCTTCGTCGAGACGCAGTTCCGGACGAGCGGCCGTGGGCCGTTCGCGGCGGTGCCGCCGCTGGTGCCCGGCAACGGGGTCGGCGGCACGGTGGCGGAGGTCGGCGAGGGGGTGGACGGGGCGCTGCTCGGCCGCCGGGTGGTGACCTCCACCGGTGGGTCCGGCGGCTATGCGGAGCGGGCGCTCGCGGCCGCGGCCGACCTGGTCGCGGTGCCGGACGGGCTGGCCCTGGACGAGGCGGTCGCACTGCTCGCGGACGGCCGCACCGCGCTGCTCCAGCTACGGGCCGGGCGGGTCGCTGCCGGGGACCGGGTGCTGGTCCTCGCGGCGGCCGGCGGCGTCGGCGGTCTGCTGGTGCAGCTGGCCGCGGCCGCGGGGGCGACCGTGGTCGGTGCGGCGGGCGGCCCGCGCAAGGCGGCCGTCGCGGCGGGCCTCGGCGCGAAGCTCGCCGTGGACTACCGGGAGGTCGGCTGGCCGGAGCTGGTGCGGTCCGGCACCGGCGGCCTGGACGTCGTCCTCGACGGGGTCGGCGGCGATCTCGCCCGGGCCGCCTTCGAGCTGCTCGCGCCCGGCGGGCGGATGGTCAGCTACGGGCTGGCGGGCGGCAGCTGGGCGGCGATCCCACCGGAGGCGGCGGAGGACCGCGGGGTGGAGCTCGTCGCACCGGCCCGGCCCGACCCGGTGCTGCTGCGCGCCGCCACCGCCGAAGCCCTCGCCGAGGGTGCGGCGGGCCGGCTCCGGCCGCTGATCGGGCAGCGGTTCCCGTTGGAGCGCGCGGCCGAGGCGCATGCCGCGATCGAGGCGCGGGCGACCACCGGCAAGACCCTCCTGATCGTCCGGGAGGAACGGAACTGACCGTCCGTCACCGGACGGGTCCTCCCGTCCGGGCCGCCGGAACCGCTTCGGCACACGGGCCCGCCGAACCTACGATCGGGGCATGACAGCTCCCGTGTACCCGCCCAAGCCGAAGCCCGGAGACCGGGTGGCGATCCTCTCGCCGTCCTCCGGCCTGCCGGCCGTCCTGCCGCTGCCCTTCGACCTCGGGCTGCGCCGCCTGACCGAGGAGTTCGGTCTGAAGCCGGTGGAGTACCCGACCACCCGGCGGATGGGCTGCTCGCCGCAGGAACGGGCCGCCGACATCCACGCGGCCTTCGCCGACCCGGAGATCAAGGCCGTGATCGCCAGCATCGGCGGCGACGACCAGATCACCGTGCTGCCGCACCTCGACGACGAGCTGATCCGCGCCAATCCGAAGCCGTTCCTCGGGTTCAGCGACAACACCAACCTGCTGACCCACCTGTGGAACCTCGGCATCGTCGGCTACCACGGGGCCAGCGTGATGACCGAGTTCGGCCGCCCGGGCGCCCTGCACCCCGTCACCGGGGCCTCGGCCCGCGCCGCGCTGTTCACCTCCGGCCCGTACGAGCTGACCGAGCCCGCGGAGTTCAACGACATCGACCGGCCCTGGCAGGAGCCGGCGACCTTCGAGTCCGAGGCGCCGATGCAGCCCGCCGGGGGCTGGACCTGGCACCGGCCGGAGCGGGTGGTCGAGGGGGTCAGCTGGGGCGGCAACCTGGAGATCCTCGGCTGGCTGCTGATGGCCGACCGGGGCATCCGCAGCCCCGAGGCGTACGAGGGCTGCGTGCTCTTCCTGGAGACCTCGGAGGAACTCCCGTCCGGCGAGGAGGTGTTCCGGATCCTGCGCAACATGGGGGAGCGGGGGCTGCTCGCCCGCTTCCCCGCGCTGCTGATGGGCCGGGCGAAGGCGTGGTCCTTCGACCGGCCGAACGACGCCGCGCAGCGCGCCGCGCACCGGGCCGGGCAGCGCGAGGCGGTGCTCCGTGCGCTGGCCGCGTACGCGCCCGACACCATGGCGGTGTTCGACGTCGACCTCGGGCACACCGACCCGCAGGTGGTGATCCCGTACGGCGGCACCGTCCGGGTGGACGGGCCGGCCCGCCGGATCACCGTGACCTACTGACGGACCGACGGCTGCGCCACCCGCCCGGGCGGTCATCGCGACCCGGCCTGGAACCGGCCCGGGATCACCCCGTATGGTGGCGAAATCGTGCGCGGTGGAGGGCATCGCGCTGGCAAGGACGAGGCCGCGGCGGGCGGCGGGGCGGGGCGGTGACCGGGCGTGGCGGACGTGACAGCGGCCTCCGGCGGCGGCGAGCGGAGACCGTTCGACACGGACACGCCCCCGCGGCCGGCCGAATACCGGCCCGGCGAGGAGCAGGCCGAACCGCCCGCACCCGTGCCGCACACCGGCTGGACGACCACCATGCCGGCGATCACCCTGCCGCCCGTCCCGCCGCTGCAGCCGCCCGGCCCGGCCCCCGTGCCGCCGCCCGCGCCCCCGGTCGCCTCGGCCGTCCCGCCCGGCCCGGGGCCGGCCGGGCTGCCGGCCACCCCGCCGCTGCGCGGGTTCGGCGCCGGCCTGCGCGGCCGGATCCTGGTCGTCGAGGGAGGCTACGGCAACAGCGGCCGCCGGCCCTGGGGCCGCGGCAGCGCACAGGCACCGGTGCTGTCCGCGATGCTGGCGGCCGTCTCGCCGCACGTCCTGCTCGCCTCCGACGCGGTCGACGCCGTGCACCTGCCCGGTGCCGGCGACCCGCAGACCGTCCTCGCCCATCTGCGCGCCGCCTCCCGGCACCCGGGCCCGCTGCTCGTCCACATCGGCGGGCACCTGGTCACCGACCGGCGCGGCGAACAGCTCTTCCTGACGCTCCGTGACGCCCGCTCGCACGACACCCTGCCCTGGCAGGCCGTCGCCGCGGAGCTGCAGCACCGCCCGCAGGAGTGGGACACCCTGGTCGTCGCCGACCTGAGCGCCGACCAGACCGCCTGGCCGCTGGTGCAGAGCACGATCTCGCCGCTCACCGACGGCGTGCCGCTGTGGGCCGTGGTCAACCCGGACCCGGACCAGGTCGGCACGTTCACCCGGGCGCTGATCGAGGTGCTGCACGTCGGCGTCCCGGGCGCCGGGCCGGTGCTCGCACCGGAGGAGCTGCGCCGGCAGGTGCACTCGGTGCTCCGGCCGGAGGCCGCCGTCCTGCAGTCGCACGCCCCGGACCGCCCGGTCTTCCGCAACACCTCCCGGCAGATCGGCGACACCTCCACCGCGGCCAGGCTCAACGAGGCGCCCCGGCCCTCGGCCGTCCAGCCGAAGCGGCCGGGGGCCCGCCCCGGCCGTCCCCGCCCGGCGGCACCCGCCGCGGCCGCGCCGCGGATCACCCTGGCGAAGGCGCAGCAGGCGGCGCCGCGCGGCCCGGTGTCGCTGCTCAAGCCGGGGGTGCCGCCCACCCCGCCGCGCCCGGCGCGCCCGGTCTCGCTGCGCAAGCGGCTGCCCGGCGGCCCGCCGGGGCCGCCGACGAT